>JADFMZ010000257.1 GCA_022563615.1 Planctomycetota bacterium | reverse complement strand
GAAGGAGATCACCGGCATTACTTTCCAGACGCTTGGCAAGGGCATGCCCTGTTCAGCCATGTTGCGAACTAAAGAACGCTATGCGAACATTGAAACCAAGTTCTATTTCCGCTCCTCAGAGGTGAGGGGGCGGGTTTCGAGCCAACCACATGGCTGCCCATTGCGACCAGACGATGGGGCCGGGAGAGGTAGAAGATGCGTGCCATTGCCACGGTCTGCCTGAGCGGCGACCTCAGGACCAAACTCGAAGCTATCGCTCGTGCAGGCTTCGAGGGGGTGGAAATCTTCGAAAATGACCTGCTCTCCTTCGATGGGTCCCCCGAGGAGGTGCGTCAGCTCTGCGAGCGTCTGGGGTTGGCCATCGTGGCCTTCCAGCCGTTCCGCGACTTCGAGGCCATGCCCGAGCCGCAGCGCAGCCGTAACCTGAAGCGGGCCGAGCGCAAGTTCGACCTGATGGAGCAGCTCGGCACCGACTTCATGCTCGTCTGCAGCAACGTCTCTCCTCAGGCGAGCGACGACATGGAGCGGGCCGTGACCGATCTGCGCGAACTGGCCGAGCGTGCGGCCAGGCGCAACCTTCGCATCGGTTTCGAGGCGCTGGCCTGGGGGCGTCATATCTCCGACTATCGCGATGCCTGGGAAGTGGTGCGGCGCGCCGACCACCCCAACCTCGGCGTGGTGCTCGACAGTTTTCACATTCTTTCTCGTGGGCACGACCTCTCCACGATCGCCAAGATTCCCAAGGAGAAGATCTTTTTCGTCCAACTGGCCGATGCACCGCTGCTCGAGATGGACGTTCTCCAGTGGAGCCGCCACTTCCGCTGCTTCCCCGGTCAGGGACGCCTGCCGCTCAAGGATTTCATGGCGGCCCTTGCCAAGTCGGGTTACGGCGGCCCTCTGTCGCTGGAAATTTTCAGCGATGCCTTCCGCGCCGCGCCGGCTGACATCACCGCGCTGGATGGACTTCGCTCATTGATCTGGCTCGAGCATCTTGGTCAGCACGGGATTGCCGACATACCGGTGATGCCACGGCATGGCGCCTGGAGCAATGCCGCCTTTGAAGCGTGAGCCCATCACCAGGTCGGAGCCGTTGCGGAGCCCGTGGATAAAGGGCATCAGGTTGCTAAAGTCGTAGGAGTCATCGGCGTCGCCCATGATGAGATACTTGCCCCGCGCGGCGTCTAAGCCGGCGGTCAGGGCCGCCCCGTACCCTTTCTCCTTGACGTGGATCACGCGAGCGCCGGCCCGTCGGGCGATCTCAATCGAGCCGTCCTCAGACCCGTTGTCGGCGACCACGACCTCGCCGCGAATGCCATTTTCCGCCAGACAGTTCAGGGTTTTACGAATGCAAATCTCGATGGTTTCCGCCTCATTGAGACAGGGCATAACGATCGAGACTTCGATATTGGTATCGTCCATCGACCGTGACGGCGGCAAGGTCTGCGTGGGCATCGGCTGGGTCATCTTCTTTGGGATCCTTACGTTGGAGAATCTTTCGTCGTATCCGCGATCAAGAGCAGGAGTTCCTCATCGTCGCCGGAGTTTGCCCGCATCGGGGCGATGGTCTTGTCGGCATATCGCGCGATTCGAGCCAACGGCGTTGTGCGCCGCCATGCTTTGAGTGATGTACGAGGAAGCGTGATGCCGTAGTCCCAGAATTCAGCCCGACCGCGCAGTTGTGACGGTGTGACAATCAAACAGGCTTGGTCCGGCGGCGGCAGGGGGGCGCGTCGCGGTTCGATGTCCACCGCAGCGAAGCGCCACCAATCCGGGGAATCGTCGTCGATGGCGATGCGCAGGCGGGATCGCAATTCCGGTGGAAACAACAGGGCGAAACGCACATACATCGAGGGCGTGACGAAGATGTCTCGATCGTCCTCCCATCGGGCCGTGACAATGAGATGTTGAATTGCCATGCCAATGCGCTGCGTCTGACGATCACGAAAACCGTTTAGCGAAGGCGGGTAAGGAAGAGCCACAAGAACGAGGGTCGCAACTGCGATGAGTCGGCCTCGTTGCGCCCATCTGCCCGGAAGGAACCCATCGAACCCTTGGCGAACCGCCCAGGCGAAGCAAAGAGCAAACGGCACGCAGGTGGTCAGAATCGCCCGGCCATCGAAGAAGGGATAGGGTGTCGGCCCATCCACGAAACGGACCGGAAGGAATGCGATCATCAGGTAGCCGGTGATCGCCCAGACCGCCAGGCCCCGCCCGGCGCGATTGAACAACAAGACTGCGAACGCCGACGGCCAAAAGGCGACGCCGATCCAACCCCATTCCGACCGGCCCCCCTGAAGCAGCATCGCCAGGCGCTCCCAGACCGTAACGCGCAGGGCGGCTGGGTCGGTCGTGACGCCGAAAAGACTGGGGTTGCCCTGGGAACTCGACAGGGCGTGCAGTTTGTAGAAGAAGTCGTCGGCAGCCCAGAGATAGAACAGACCGTCGAGAAGGACATACAACAGGGCGCCGACAGCCATGCACGCACAGGACACGATTCGGCTACGCCGGTCGGAGCATCGCGTCCAGACGATCCAGATCAGACCGATGACCATGCTGCCGGCCAGTATTTTTGCCGACATGGCCAATCCGGCAGCCAGTCCGCAGCCTACACCGGCGGCGACGGCCCAACGCCTGTTCGGCGAGCGGGCAGCCAGCAGAGCCAGCACGAACGCCAGCGCCGTCCAGAAACATGCGTGAACGTCGGGATAGGCGGTTGTCGAGAGCATTCGGAAAAAGGGAAGCACCGAGACTGCCGCCCCTGCAAACAACCCTTCCCACCAACCCCAAATGAAACGTCCAAGTAACACGACCAGGGCGACGCAGCCTGTTGAAGCAATCAGCGATGGCAAGGCGACGCTGAAAGGGTTGTCGCCGAACACCCACATCGAGGCTGCCACTGGAACAATCATCGCCATGCGACCGTATTGATGATGGATGCGATGGAAGCTTTCACCGGCCAGGATGTGTTCGGCTGCGGCATGATAGGCGGCGTCGTCCGAACCGAGCCAACCGGTCGGGTCAGCCAGGCGCACCGCCACCGTGCCGACCATCAGCAGGGCCATCGCCCAAGACACCCGGCTGGAGTATTCGGACGTCGTGCGTGGGAGCGCAGAGATCATCTTTTCGCCATCCCGCGGCATTCTTTCTGCTGAACCACATCGAAGGCTGTAGCCATGTTGGAGGATCTTCACGCCACGCCGGGAGAGAATCGTTCAAACGCTACCCGCCGGACGGGTTTCGCTTCGCCCTGTAGCATCCGATAATTGTTCGGCAGCCGGCCGGGCTGTCTTGAGATAGGGCGCTCGGATTCCGTTGGGTTAGCTCAAAGATGATTCTTGAGCTGCCCAGTGGTGAGGCGAATGCCGGCCTGGGGGGGGAGAAATCACGTTGCGGACCCTGGCGAAGGGGGTCCGTCGCTATCGCAATAGAGGGACAAAGATGATCTTTGTCCTACCCCTATTTGCTGTGACGGTACCTCGTTCGCCTCAAGGGTTTTCGAGTTGGAGGAACTCGACCATGTACTGGTCGTAGGTGTCTTGGCCGGCCTGGCTGCTCAGCACCAAGCTGAGTTCGTTGATTACCTTCGTGCCCATCTCGATCCATTCCCGCCAGCAGTTCTGGCAGATGTTCTGGAAGATCCGTTCGCCGAGCGGGCCCTTGAACGGCGCCTTGGCAAGTTGTCCGGTCGGCTGGCTGCACCGTGCACAGGCGAAACCGGTCGCGGTAGCGGCGGCTGTTGATGAGGGCGACTCAACCGTCTCACTCGAATGGAACTCGGGGACCGGCGCGTCCCATTCTCGGAGTGCACCGGCCATGGCGTCGCGCGGCATGCGATCACCCTGGCCGTCGGCGACGGTGACGCCTTGGGTCATGATCTCGATCGCCTTGTCTCGCCGACCCGACCGGTCATAGGCCTCGCCGAGCAACTGATAGGCTTTGGAAAGTTGAGGCTTGAGTTCGACCACGCGGGAAAAAGCGCCGACCGCCTCTTCGAACCGGTCGGCCTCGACATAGGCCTTGCCCAGGCTGAAATGACCAAGCTCATTTTCCGGGTCGGCCTCGCTCATCTGTTTGAACTGTTGGATGCGCTTTTGTACGTCCATCGAAATTGAAAACTCCCCAGGGTGCTTTTCCTCCCGCGACCACGTCTGTTCGGGTCAAGCCGTACGACCGGGCCGATCGTACCGGCGGACCGGCTTGACCGCAAGCGCGCTGGAACTCGTCGCATCGAACGGGGTCCGTGACAGTATCGGCGGGCTCTCTTCGTGCCGTAGGCACGGTTTGAACGTAGCCCAGGACATGGTCCTGGGGTTCAAAGTGAAAGCCAATGACGCGAGTCCCGTAGGGACGACTGAGCCGAACCACGGTCATCAACCGTCCCTACGGGACTTGGCGTGACAGGAGGCATCTGATCCCGGCGATGAATCGCCGGGCTATTGTCAGGCTGTGCCTTTCGGCACGCTTTGTTTCACCCATCGTCCCCGCCGATTCTGTCACGGACCCGGCGGGAGCTGTGGGGGGGCGAGCCTCCTGGCGAGCCGCCGCTCTAAAGCCCGACGATGCTTGGGTGCGGCTCGGCGGGAGCCTCGCCCTCCCATCGTGCAACCCGCAATTTGAAGGTTGCCGCTGCACCGGCTTGGATTGCGAAAAAGGAACCAGATGTCCAGCGTTGTTCTCGAACCGATCTACGATCCCAAAGCCGTTGAAGATGAGATGTATGCGCTGTGGGAACGGGCGGACGCCTTTGCCTCCAAACCCGACGGCAGACCTCACAATCAGACCTTTACCATGGTCATCCCGCCGCCGAATGTCACCGGGGCCCTTCACCTGGGCCATGCGCTGAACAACACGCTCCAGGATATTTTGATTCGCTATCACCGCATGCGCGGGTTCAACACGTTGTGGCAGCCCGGCACCGACCACGCCGGGATCGCGACCCAGGCTGTTGTCGAGCGCCGCATCCGCGAGGAGGAGGGAAAGACACGGCACGAACTGGGCCGAGAGGGACTCATTAAGCGCATTGAGCAGTGGAAAGACCAATACGAGGCGCGAATCATCAGCCAGCTCAAGCTGAT
>JADFMZ010000256.1 GCA_022563615.1 Planctomycetota bacterium | reverse complement strand
CAGATGAGTCCGTAGTACCTGCGACGTCGGCGAACAACGACGCGGCTGAAGCGTCGGCGGAGTCGATCGAGGAAAGGGACTCAGCCAAGAGGAACGCCCTGCAGCCTGCCTTGTCCCGGACTCCGAGTCGGACTCACGGCAAGTCATGCGGTCTGCACGGCGTGCGCGAAGCTGCCCGAAAGGACAGCACGCTCAAGTTCACGGCCTTGTTGCACCACGTCAACGAAGAGTGCCTGACCGAAGCTTTCTTCAATCTGAAGAAAACGGCGGCAGTCGGCGTGGACGGAGTAACGTGGCACGAATACGAGCGAAACGTGGAGGTCCACATTGCGGACCTCCACGGTCGGATTCACCGGGGGGCCTACCGTGCTCGTCCCTCTCGTCGGCAGTGGATTCCCAAACCCGACGGTCGCCAACGGCCGCTGGGCATTGCCTCGCTGGAAGACAAGATCGTCCAGCAAGCGGTGTTGTGGGTTTTGCAGTGCATCTACGAGCAGGACTTTCTCGGCTTCAGCTATGGCTTCCGGCCTGGTCGCAGCCCGCACGATGCACTGGATGCATTGAGCGTGGCGATTACCACCAAACGCGTGAACTGGATATTGGATGCCGATATCGAGGGCTACTTCGACGCGATTGACCATGAATGGTTGGTCAAGTTTTTGGAGCATCGAATCGGCGATCGCCGCATTCTTCGCCTGATCCGCAAATGGCTTCGAGCCGGGATCAGCGACGAAGGCGAATGGTCAAAGACGATCGTAGGCGTACCACAGGGTTCGGTGATTTCACCGTTACTCTCGAACGTATTCCTGCACTATGTGTTTGACCTCTGGATCGAGTGGTGGCGGAAAAACCGCTGCCGCGGCGATGTCGTAGTGGTACGTTATGCGGATGACTTCGTGATCGGCTTCGAGCACCAAAGCGAGGCGACGGCGTGTCTGGAGGAACTCCGTACGCGGTTCGCCAAGTTTGGATTGAAGCTCCACGAAGGGAAAACGCGTCTGATCGAGTTCGGTCGCTATGCGATCGAACGACGCCAACGACGCGGCGCGGGCCGGCCGGAATTGTTTGACTTCCTTGGCTTCACCCACCGGTGTGCCAAGACGCGCAAGCACGGCTGGTTCACGCTCCATCGCCACTCGGTGGCGAAACGGATGCGTACCAAACTACGGGAGATCAAGGCTGCATTGCGAAAGCGAATGCACCGGCCGGTGGGCGAAACGGGTCGTTGGCTGCGGAGCGTTGTGCGGGGCTGGCTGAATTATCACGCCGTCCCCAGCAACAGTCACCGCATCTGCCGTTTCGTCGGCGAGATAGCTCGACACTGGCTTGCCGCACTTCGACGTCGCAGTCAGCGTGGTCGTCGTGGTTGGACCTGGGAGCGAATGCAGCGTTTGGCGCGGCTTCATCTTCCCCGTCCCCGCCTCGTTCATCCCTATCCGAACCAACGATTTCGCGCTCGACTCGAGGCAGGAGCCGTATGAGGTAATTCTTCACGTACGGATCTGTGCGGGGGGTGGCCCGAAAGGGCCATTCCTACCGCGATAAGAAATGGCACTGCCGCTGTTTTCAGGGGTGTCAACGCGTTTTTCTCCCGATCAGTTCCGCGCGTGCTTGATCGCGCGGCTTCGTGAGTAGATCGTGCGGTTTGGGTCGGCGCTTGATGGCGCGTGGTTCCACGCGTCCCGGACGGTTGCCGACGAGGTGCTTTGCGGGGAAGAGGACGGTTTGCGTGGACCACATCGACGGGGAGTGGGGCGTCCACATTTCACCTGCGAAAGACTAAGTATCCGTCAAGAAATAAAGTAAAGTAAATGAGGGTCTTGTGACGATGTCGGCATTATGCCGGACGTTGCAGTGATACGCCAGAAGTACTTGGCCTTGCGGGACGCACTCGACGAACGTGCACGCCGCCTGTGGGCTGCGACGGAGGCCCGGGCCGCGGGTCGTGGCGGATTCACGGCGGTCTTGCAAGCGACGGGCATGTCGTCGAAAACACTGGCTCGGGGAATAGGCGAACTTGATTCGAGTGACAAGCTGCCATCGAACCGCGTTCGTCGTTCCGGCGGCGGGCGCAAGGCAGCGAAGACACTTGATCCCGGCTTGGCGGTTGCGCTGGAGGAACTCGTTGAACCGGTGACTCGTGGAGACCCCGAGTCGCCTCTGCGATGGACTTGCAAAAGTTTGCGGCGACTGAGTGAAGAGCTGCGGGCACAGGGCTACCAGGCAAGCCATACACTGGTGGGCCAACTGTTGCACGAAGCCGGTTACAGTCTCCAGGCCAACCGCAAGACGCATGAGGGCACCCATCATCCAGATCGGAACGCACAGTTCGAGCACATCAGCAGGCGGGTGAAGCGGCAACTGAAGCGTCATGCGCCGGTGATTTCGGTGGACACCAAGAAGAAGGAACTGGTGGGCGATTTCAAGAACGGGGGGCAGGAATGGCGCCCGAAAGGCGATCCGGAGAAGGTACGCGTTCATGATTTTCTTGACCGCGAAAAGGGCAAGGCCATCCCGTATGGTGTGTACGATGTCGGCGCGAACAAGGGTTGGGTGAGCGTTGGTGTTGATCACGACACTGCGGCATTCGCAGTCAATACCATACGCAGGTGGTGGCGGAACATGGGACAGCGGATCTACGCGCGTGCGGATTCGCTGCTCATCACGGCTGACGGCGGAGGGAGCAATGGCGTGCGCGTGCGTTTGTGGAAATGGGAATTGCAGAAACTTGCCGATGACACAGGTCTGACAGTGCATGTGTGCCACCTACCGCCTGGAACCAGCAAGTGGAACAAGATCGAGCATCGGATGTTCTCATTCATCAGCAAGAATTGGCGAGGAAAGCCGCTGTTTACGCACGCGACGATCGTCAACCTCATCTCTGCGACCCGAACTCGGCAAGGGCTCACTGTACGCTGCGTCCTCGATCGAAAGAAGTATCCGAAAAAGATCAAAGTGACGGACGAACAAATGCAGACTCTCCGCCTCACCCCCGACAGGTTCCATGGGGATTGGAATTACACCATTCGACCAAGACTCCAATAGTTTACGTTATTTCTTGACAGACGCTAACTTGAGAGCACCGGGTTCTGCGTGTCGGAAGGTCAAGCCGCGAGGCGGCTTCCTTCGGTTCTCGATAGGTCAATCCGATCGCGCAGGAATTTCGTAAAGGTTGTGATTATGGCGGAACCTGCGAGTAATTCCGGAAGCGTGTTTCGCATGGCGATGGCAGTGACCTGTTCGGAAGGGGCCAGGCCGGGACGAATCGTGCGAATCCAAGAGCCGAACGATCGCCAAACCGCCTTCGGGGTTGTCGCGGAGAGAATCTGAAGTAGGCCTTGGGCGATCAGTCCAAGTTGGATGTGGCGATGGTAGGCTGCGATTTTTCTGCGAACGGCCTTGCGATAGGGTTCCGATTTGCGGTGCAGATACTGGTTGCCACTGGCGCGTCGCAGTGGTGTCATGGCCGCCATCCAGAAGTGATAGGCATACGCGCCGATGACACGAAGGGACTGCTTGAATGACACCTCGATCTTGAACCGCAGT
This sequence comes from Planctomycetota bacterium, assembly GCA_022563615.1. Classification (GTDB taxonomy): domain Bacteria; phylum Planctomycetota; class Phycisphaerae; order UBA1845; family UBA1845; genus JADFMZ01. The sequence continues at coordinate 1,549 of JADFMZ010000256.1, read as the reverse complement.
CCGTAGATTCGAATGATCTCGAGAGGTTCCAGGTTCAGATCGGTGCTCATGAGCAGGATCTTTCCGCGACGCGGATGGTCCACTGCCACAAAACGAACGAGAATGCCGACGGGGCGCCACAAGAGGTCTTCCACTTTGAACCGGATCGTCAGGTTCTTTTCACCATAGACGGGACTGGGCGCCTCCTCGAGCCCGTCTTTGTTTCTTAGCAGCGATGCGACCTTGATCTTCTTCCCGTATTTCTTGGGCCTACCTCTCGTCCGTTTGCCGGGCGGCGGCACGGCCGGGAAGAAGGCCACACTATTGCTCCTGACCCGTGTCACCAGGTGGCTTCCCGTGGCGAGGAGTCCGCGAACGATCTTGCCGTTGGCGTAGTAGGCATCGGCGACAAAGTAGAACGGCTCTCTCATCCCCAGCGAATCGATCAGCAGAATCATCTTGTCCATCAGCGTTCGCTTGTCACGATTGGAGAATACGACGCCTTCGTGGATGCGACACGCCAAAGGTACAGCGAATACGCTTGACAAAGCCTGCGTGAGAATGGCGACGGCCTGGCAGGAGTGGCCGAAGATGTACTCCGGCTTGGTGTTCGAATCGGACTCTTGATGGAGCTTCTTCACGCCGGGCATCTTCCGGCCGGACTTGGGCACCTTGATGCCGTCCCCCACCAGCACAGGCTTTCCATCGACGCGAAGGATACCGGGGCTGGCCTTGAACACCAGGCTACACCAGAGGCGCGTAAGCTTGTCCAGATCCAGGGCGGAGCTGTGAAAGAAGTCCAGAAGCCGGTCATAGCAGAACGGCTTGATCCCCAAGGCACGCACGATACTGGTGACCCCCATGAGATCCTTGCGTGTGGTCATTCCCGCGAGGCAGACGGTCATCCACAGGAACGTTCGGGTTCTGGCGCACGCGGGGCGTAACGCACACACGAGTTCCCACCATTGTGTCCAGATCATGAGCGGCCTCCTTGCCTGCGTTTTTTCTTCTTTGGGGGTTGACAACTCCCGGCCGGTATTATAGCATATATATGCTATATCTCAACAAGAAAGGAGCCCGATGAGCCGGAAAAGGATTCAACAGATCGAACGGAGAATTGCTCGAATCAAGGAAGAACTGCAGACGATGGAGCCCATGCGTCCGGGCTCACTGACACGCCAGTACAAAGACCCCGAAAACCGTGTCGGGGGATACTGGCAAATCAGCTACACGCGCCAGATGAAGAGTCGAACGGAATACGTCCGACGGGAATGGGTCACGGAGATTCGCAAACGGATCGCAGCCCACAAACGGTTCAAACGCCTGGTCGATCAGTGGATCGACCTGAGCATTGAGCACTCAAAACTGAACATGCAGATTGCTAAAACGAAGGGCACGAAGTAACCGGGAACTCGGTACTCTCAAGGCACTTACTTGACGGCGGAAAACGCATTCTGAAAGGCGGCGACGTCGAAAAGGTCCAGATCGAGGTCGAGATCGACATCAAAAGGGGAACAGCCGACCGTGATAACACCTGGACCGCCGAAGTCCTCGACCAGCGCCGCGTAGT
>JADFMZ010000019.1 GCA_022563615.1 Planctomycetota bacterium | reverse complement strand
CAGGTGTTTCGGGTTCGTGTAGCGCTGAGCGATCAAATGCTCGGCGCACGCGATGAAATCGGTGAACGTATTCCTCTTGTGCAAGAGCTTTCCGTTTTCATACCAGGGCCGACCCATCTCGCCGCCGCCTCGGATATGCGCGATGGCGAAGATCATTCCTCGATCGAGCAGACTGATTCGATTCGAAGAGAAACGCGGATCCATACTGGCCCCATAGGATCCATAGCCGTAGAGAAGCATCGGAGTACGGCCGTTGCGAACCATTCCGCGTTTGTATACAAGCGAAATCGGTATCCGCGTGCCATCCTCGGCGCGGGCGTAGATCCGCTCCGACCGGTATCGGTTCGGGTCATAACCTCCCAATACTTCATCCTGTTTCTTGAGTTCTCGCGTTTGGGTGTTCATGTCGTAGTCAAATACCGAACGCGGCGTGATCAGAGAAGTGTAAGTATATCGCAGCGTTGTCGTATTGAATTGAGCGTTCCCGGTGGGGAAGAACGTGTACACGGGCTCCGGGAACTCCACCTCATGTTCCCGGCCGTCTGAAAGTTGCCGGATGCGTAGTCTTCGCAATCCGTCCTCGCGCTCGTAGATTGCCAAGTGGTCTCGAAACGCATCCACCCGGTCCAGCTTTACGCCGGGTCGATGGGGGATGACTGGGGTCCAGTTTTTCTTCGACGGACTGCCCAGCGGCGCCCGGACCAGCTTGAAATTGATCGCATCGTCGTTGGTAACAATGTAAAAGTGATCGCCGTGGTGCTCGACGCCGTATTCCATGCCCTGTTGGCGCGGGTGGATTATGCGAAACTCGCTGAAAGGGTGATCTGCGTCGAGGAAACGGACCTCCGACGTTATCTGGCTGTCCAGGTTCAATAGCAGAAAGCGGCGACTTCGCGTCTTGGAAAGTCGCACGTGGTAGGCCTCATCCATTTCTTCATGGATGAGTTGATCCTCGGAAGCATCGGTGCCGAGTCTGTGGCGATACAGCCTGTAAGGTCGCTTGGCGTCGTCGAGCACGGTATAGAACAAGGTGCTGTTGTCGTTGGCCCATTCGACTGAATAATAGGTGTTGGGAATCACATCGGGCAGCAGCTCTCCCGTTTCGAGGTCTTTCACGTGTAGCGTGTACGTCTCATTACCGGCGGTATCCACCGAATATGCCAGCAGTTTGTGGTTGGGGCTGATTTGAAATCGTCCGATGCGGAAGTATCGGCTCCCCTCTGCCAGTTCGTTTTGATCGAGCAGCACTTCCTCTTGAGCGTCGAGACTGCCTCGCTTGCGACAGTGCACACGGTATTGCTTGCCCTCGATTGTTCGCGTGTAATAGTAGTAATCGTCGATGGGAGTCGGAACGGTCAGATCGGTTTCCTTGATGCGTGCCTTCATCTCCCGGTAGAGCCGCTCTCGCAACCCTCTCGTCTGCCATGTCATGCCCTCTGTGTAGGCATTTTCAGCTTCGAGGTAGGCAATCACATCCTGACGACCGCGGTCGCGCAGCCAGTGGTAGTCGTCCACGCGCGTTTGGCCGTGGATCGTCGTCGTATGCGGGATTACCTGCGCAATCGGCGGAGAGGGCGCAAAGGTCGCACATCCTGCGAACAGGGCCACCGATAGCAGGACCAGCATCTTCACGATACGACGTGTCACGGTTGCATTGCTCCGTTGAAGCATCTTCGCGGCCTCCTGGGTGAGAATCGTGCCCTGACGGCGCTGAGCAAACGGGTTCAGAACCCGGCGTTAAACGACATCGGTCTAATGATAGGGTAGCGTACCTGGCCGGGCGTGAACAGCGGACTTGCGTACGCCGTTTCGGAGCGTAGGATTTGTGCTGGGGCTTCAGCGTGCGTTCTACCGGCGCCCAATGTCTATCGCAACATGAGTTCCACCACACCCAGAGCCGCAGGCTTTAGCCTGCGCGACCCTGCGAAGGTGAACAGCAGTACGGATGGCCGTGATATCGCGCGGGGGATCCGCCGATCCTTCAAACCCCCGGCCGATTATGAGGATGGGACGCGCTGCCGATCCGTCTTGCGCTCTTCGATGACCTGCTCTTGAATGGACCTCGGTGTGCGGCGGTAGCAGAGAAACTCCATGGAAAAATTCGCCTGGCCCTTGGTCAAAGAGCGAAGATCGGTCGCATAGCCGAACATGCTGCCCAGCGGAACATCCGCCGTGAGGGTAGTCGTTTGGGCCCGCATCTCCGTCGCAGTCACGATACCGCGGCGCGAGGCGATATCGCCCGCAACCGGCCCCTGATACGGCGTCGGCGTTTCGATTTCCACCTTCATGATCGGCTCCAGGATAACCGGCTTGGCATCCTGCACGACCTGGCGAAAGGCCGCTCGCGCACAAACCTGAAAGGCCAGGTCGGAAGAATCCACGGCGTGTGATGATCCGTCCTCGAGAACCATCTTGAGGCGGATGACTTCAAACCCCGCCAGAGGTCCGTGCGAACGGGCCATCTGGAATCCCTTTTCCACCGAGGAGATATACTCCGTAGGAATGCGCCCTCCGGTCACTTCATTCTCGAACTCATAGTCCTTTGCGTCTGTAGCGTCCAGCGGGATAAGCCGGCCGATCACGTGGGCGTACTGGCCCGCTCCGCCGGTCTGCTTCTTGTGCTTGTAGTTAAAGGGGGTTTCCGCAGTCGGAGCCTCCCGATACTGGACCTTGGGCTTCGAGACGATGACGTTGGCTTTGTATTCTCGACGCATTCGCTCAACATACACGTCCAGGTGCAGCTCGCCCATGCCGGAAATGACGGTCTGACCAGCCTGCTCGTCGAAGCGAACGTGAAAGGTCGGATCTTCCTTGACGAAACGACTCAGCGCCTTGGACATAGCCTGTCGATCGGCGTTGCGCTCCGGTTGGATGGCCACCGAAATGACCGGCTCGGGGCAGTAGATGCGCTCCAGCGTGTAGTGGATCTCAGGATCACAAAGCGTATCGCCGGAGACGCAATCCACACCCAACAAGCCGACGATGTCGCCGGCGCACGCGGAGTCAAACTCCTCGCGCTTGTCGGCATGGAGCCGATAAATCCGTCCAATTCGTTGCTTCGAGCGGGTACGTGCGACGCGGTAGGATTGCCCCTTGTGGAGTCGGCCTTGATAAACTCGGACATAGGTCACCTGCCCGAAAGGTTCGTCGCAAATCTTGAACGCCATGGCAACGGCAGGCCCGTCAGGATCAGCGGAGAGGGCCACCTCAGCCCCGTCATTGTTCTGGTCGCAGGCGTAAGCCATCCGGTCGATCGGCGAAGGAAGATACTCCGTCACGCCGTCGAGCAGCATTTGAACGCCCTTGTTGCTCAATGCCGAGCCCAGGAACACCGGCGTGATCTCTCGGCGTATCGTCGCACCGCGCACCGCTCGGTGGATCTGCTCTTGGGTCGGCTCGTCGCCATCAAGCAGGATCTCCATCAGCACGTCGTCGTAGAGGCTCAGAACATCCATTAGTCCGTGTCGGGCAACGTCGGCTTCCTCAGCAACCGAAGATGGAATGTCGTCCAGACGTACGCGTTCGCCTTTGGGGCCGTCGTTATATATCGCTTTCATTTGCACGAGATCGACAACGCCGGCAAAGTCGGCGCCGGTGCCGATTGGAATCTGCATCGGCACCACCACATGTCCCAGTTTGGTCTCGACGTCGCGCAGCACCGATCCCGGGTCCGCCCCCACACGATCCATTTTGTTGATGAACGCGATGCGCGGAACGCCATAACGCTGCATCTGCCGGTTCACCGTGTAGGATTGGGATTGCACACCACCGACGGCACATAAGACCAGAACCGCTCCATCCAATACGCGAAGCGAACGCTCCACTTCGATGGTAAAGTCGACGTGGCCCGGCGTGTCGATGATGTTGACGCGTTTCCCGCCCCACGAAACCGTCGTCGCCGCAGCGGTAATCGTGATCCCTCGCTCGCGCTCCAGCTCCATGAAATCCATGGTTGCCCCGCCGTCTTTGCCCTTGACCTCGCGCATCCGGTGGATGCGCCCGGCGAAGAACAGGATGCGTTCCGTCAGCGTGGTCTTGCCGGAGTCGATGTGGGCCAAAATCCCAATGTTGCGAATGTCTTGGAGCGGTTCCATTTCGTTGCTTTCACTCTGTCGGTTCGATACACCTCTTGCCCGCCGCCGTTGTGCGATTGCACTAAAATGTGGGGACAAAACAACCGGCGACCTGTTCGTGCCGCGACGGGCCGCCGGTCCAAGAAATCACATCATTGTTGCCTACGGTAGCGTCGGCGAAGACCGCCTCTGTGCTATCCGTATCAGGCTACCCCTGTTACTCCGGTAGCCTAGCACTCCCTGTTAAAGAAATCAACAGGGTGGCAGCCGGGAATCACAGCTTAGGCGAAGCTATCGGCCGTTAGCCCGCCATGATCCAGTAATAGAGCCAGAATCACGGCGTTGGTGTCGGTTCGCCTCTGGATCCTGCTTCACCCTCCGCCGGGGGCTCAGCCGAGTCGTCCCACGTATCCCCCAGAGCGTCAATCCACTGTTTCCGAGCCACGCGCCCGGTTTCATCAAAGTCCACTTGGACGACCAGGTGCCTGTCAGGGCGCTGATAGAGCCACAATTCGTCCCACCGGTTGTCCGGATTGCCGAGGAGCTCTTGGACGCGGGCCTGTGTCGAGAACCCCGGTTGAATGAGCGCAAAGTTGCCGTGATTCAACCGATCGGCGGGGGCCTGGCAACCTGCCGTGGCCAAACCCGCCAGCGTGACAAGGAGCCGATATCGCCGAAGCCGCCGCATTGTTAATTGCTCCAGGCACCCTTGAGTGAGCACGCCGCGATCGCCGCTTCAGACCGCTACCGTAGCTCCGTTTTCTTGCGGACACCGCCCAGGGGGCCGCCGCCGGGACGGTACTCAATCAGGTACTCATCGGTCAATCGCTCACCCAGCGGTGAGTCATAGGTTACCTGCACAACATATTTGGCCGCCCGAGGGATGACCTCCGGAGCCACCCCAAGGCGAAACTCGTACATTTGCGTGAGCGGGTTCCAGTAGGTTCGTTGATGGGCCGGCGTGGAAAGCTCGATCTCCCAGTGTTCGAGTCGGCGGCCCTTGGGGTCGGCGCTGGCGGCGATGTACTCGAACAGCTCCACACGAATGCGGCCCACCACCATTAACCCGGGATTGTCCAGAGCGTTGACTGCCTGTAGCAGAAGCTCGATGCCATCGGGAATGTTGTCGTCGTCGAAGCTCTTGATTCGTGTGAAGGGCTCGACAATTTCGATCCGGCTGGGCATCAGCAGCGCCAGCATCTCCCGTCGGACCGTCTCATCACCTACCGGCGGGTTGGTTGCGCAGCCGGTTAGAAGGAGTACGGCCGCTACGCCCCGACGAGAACGGATCAGCCAGCGGAATCGTAGAGCTTGTTCTTGAGGTCGCATCTCGGATCTCACGCGCCAAAACAAGAAGTCTATCCTCGCCCGACCAGTCGCGTCAAACGCATCGGCATCACCCTTCCCCCTTGGAGGGCGTTTTCGCCTGGAGAGTGCGTAGCGATGGTCTCGCTTCGGTTGAAGCGAAGTCCGATGTGTTTCACGGTTTGCTGTTGATTAACCTAGCAACGATAGCACCAGGTTGGGTACGGCGTTGGCGATTTGCAGCGCGGCCTGGGTGCTTTGGACGAGAACCTGGGCACGGGTCAGGGCCGAGAGCTCCTCAGCCATGTTTGCGTCGCGGATCAACGACTCGGACGCGATCACATTTTCCAGTGCGACGCCCTGGCTGTTCATGTTCGTGTCGATGGTGTTTCTCTGGAGGTTGCCTAGTCGCCCGCGATAGGTTGCGACCTCGTCGATGGCTTCCCGGATGATGTTCTGGGCGGTCAGGAAGTTTTGAGAGGACAAATCGTTCTCGCTGCCTGATCGCAGCGAATACAGCAGTCCAATGACGGGGTTGCCCAGTTGCGTGGTCCGCACGGAATTCAACCCCATGTGTACTTGCCCGTTGGGCGTGACCTCGGATGTCAGTTGAAAAAGCGTGCCGCCGCCGGTGATCTCGAACGTGGCCGACGACAAGGTTTGTCCAAACTTTTCGGTCAAGTAGATTTGCGTATCCAGTCCAGCCGTGCGAACGTCGGCTCGGAACCCCCGCACGAATGCCGGTTGTCCGTCCACCAATATCGTAGCGTCACGTCCGTCGTCCCGGATGAGCGTGTTCGTGTTGCCCGTAATGATAAAGCTTCCTTGAATCGGCGTCACGGAGAGGAAGGCATCCGACCCGAACGTCGTTGTGTTCATCAGCACCGTGCTGGCAATCGTTCCGATCGAAGGGCTGGACACGATGGCTGACACTCCCGTCGCCGCGGTCACGCTGTTGATCGCCGCCTTGACGTCCGCGAACGTGGTGCCGGACGCAAACGAAAGGATCTCGGTTCCGATCGGTCCTTGGAGCTCGATGGTCGAGGCCGACGTGGTCGATATGCCCCCCGCGGTGCCGCCTACAAAGGCGATCTGGCCGGTTTGGGCCGATTGAGTGACCGTCACCTTTACCTGACGGCTCACGCCTTGCGTAAGCCGCGCGGCAAAGATCGTTACCGAGGCCAGCGCCGCCGTAGGAACCGAAGACAGGTTGTATGCTTGGCTGCCGTCCAGTAGCTTCTTGCTCCCGAACGACGTCGTATTGGCAATTCGATCGATGCTGGCCAGGATGGAGTCGATCTGTAGCTGGTTGGCATTGACCTCTTCGGAGGTCAGGGCTCCTTTGTTGGCGGCCTCGACGACCAAGGCCTGTAGATCCAGCAGCAGCGAGTTCACTTCGCCCAAGGCGGCCTCAGCCGTTGAGATGACGTTGTTCGCGCGGATCGAATTGTCGATCGCCTGGCGCAGCCCGCCGATCTCGTACCGGAGCCGCTCGGAGGCGATCAGCCCGGCGGGATCGTCCCGACCGCGATTAATTCGCAGGCCCGTACTGAGTCGTTCCAAACGAAGCGTCAGATCGGAAAAGTTTCGATCCAACTGACGGATGGCCCGAATGGCGGGAACATTGGTGTTGATCCGGCTCATCGCATGTCTTCCTTGACAACCCCGGCATCGGCTCTTGAACCGATGCCATGGGTCGCGCCACCTTGCGCGATGTTAGGCCCGCTGCGGCTGTCCACGTCGCGGATGATTCTTCCGCCGTCTTCAGCCGAACCGGGATGCTTCCACCTCCCGATCGCGAACGCCGCCATATCCCGGCGCCGTTATCAACGGATCTTCGACGAGTATTCGGACGTTCTTTAGGAGTATCCGAAGCCCAGATAGGCCCGACAACGCCGTGGAGAACTTGAGAAGGCCCCAGAGTTGAGATTATAGGACGAACGTCTTCAGAATTTCGGACGTATTCGATCGCCTCTACCGAGCGGCCGGCGATCGGAATGTTGAAAGGGCCTTTGCATCACGCGCCTCACATTTGCTCTACCGTATTGATTCCGAGCAGATGTAGACCCAGCTTGAGCGTGCGGGCGGTCAGATCGCAAAGCCGGAGGCGCGAGGTCCGCACGTTCTCCGGAGTTGCATCCACGACCCGCACGCCGATCTTCTTGTCGTAGAACCGGCTAAAGGCGCGGGCCAGCTCGTACAGGTAATCGGTCAGTACGTTCGGGCGTAATTCTCGACTGACCACGTCGAGCGTTTCTGTAAGTTGCAAGAGTTTCTTGGCCAGCGAGATTTCCGAAGCGTGCTCCAGAATGATCGCCTGATCAGACGGCAGCGCGGCGAAATCAACGCCCGCCTTACGTCCGATCGAGCGAATTCGAGCATAAGCGTAGAGCATGTAGGGGGCGGTGTTCCCTTCCATCGCCAGCATGGTGTTCAGGTCGAACTTGTAGTCACTCTGCAAGGCGTGGGCGAGATCAAAATACTTGACCGCCGCCAGGCCTACCGCCTCGGCCACGGCGTCCGCCTGGTCTGGCGAAAGCGTGCGAATAGACGGGCGTCCATCAGCCGGCTGGTCTTGGGTCACCGCGCGGGCTCGCTTGACGGCCTCATCCAGAAGCTTGCCGAGCTTGGCTGTACCTCCCTCCCGCGTCTTGAACGGTCGCCCGTCGGCGGCTAATACGTTTCCGAAACCCAGGTGTTCAAACGATACCTTCTGATCTACCCAACCCAGCCTCCGCACCGCAGAGAACAACATCGCAAAATGTTGCTTTTGCGCCAGGCCCACGACGTAGATGATTCGATCGGCCTTGAGCGTGTCCACGCGGTGCAGGATGGTGGCCAAATCTGAAGTCGCATAGTTAAAACCACCGTCGGACTTGCGGACGATCATTGGCAGCGGCAGCCCGTCTCGCGTCGTGAATCCTTCCGGAAAGACGCACAAGGCGCCCTCACTGTCGCGCACGAAGCCGTCGGCTTTCTTCACGGCCTCCAGCCGTCGGATCACCTCTTCCATCAGGTCGGCGTAGAAACTTTCCCCGCGATCGATGAGCCGGACGCCGAGACGATCGTAGATGGCATGACAATGGCGCAGCGACTCCTCACAAAAAGCCTTCCAAATCCGTCGCGTGCTTGGATCGCCGCGCTGCAAGGCGACCACCGTGTCGCGTGATTCGCGCCCGAAGTCGTCGTCGGCGTCAAAGCGGGCCTTGGCTTGGACATAGAAGGATTCCAGATCGGCAATCACGATATCGTCCGGCTTGTCCGCGACCTCGGGTTGGACGGATCGCAGGTAGGCCACCAACATTCCGAACTGCGTCCCCCAATCTCCGACGTGGTTCTCGCGGTGGACCGTGTGCCCTTCAAACTCCAAAACGCGGGCGATGCAGTCTCCGATCACCGTACTCCGAAGATGCCCGACGTGCATTTCCTTGGCCAGGTTCGGACTGGAAAGGTCGATCACGATGGTTTGGGCGTCTCGTGTGGGCTCAATACCCACGCGCGCCGCCAGGGGATCGTCACCTCCCGGAACAGCCTCAAGACATCGGGCCAAGAACGACGGCTTGAGCCGAAAGTTGATGAATCCTGGGCCGGCCACCTGCGGGGGTTCACAAAAATCGTCGATCTCTACGCGCTCGATGATGGCCGACGCCACGTCGCGCGGTTTTTCCCCAGTCTTTTAGCCACCCCCATCGCGGCGTTGCATTGATAGTCGCCGAACCGTTCGTCCTGTGCGATGCGCATGAGCGCATCGCCGTCGTAACCCAGCGCACTCAGCGCCGCCCGCACCCGTTGGGAAAGTTGTTCGATGATTGATTGCAAAAGACGAAGCTCCCGTCAAACCCTAACGCGCCAGGCCAAGGGTACGACATTCGGGCGACGTTGTATACGGACGGGGCCTGTTTTCCAGGGCCGTTTAATTCTCCGGTGAACCACGGATCAGGGCGATGGCCTCGTGCGGATGGGCGGCATGTCGGCGTAGGGTGGCCGCCTTGTTGGAGCAGTGGATCTGGTTTAGCAGGGTGATGGCCACGTTGCGGATCGCAGCTAGGTTCTGCGGAGCGTGGCCGGTTCGGACTCGACAGGCATCCTCGCCAAACGTCGTATCGCGGACGCCGAACAGGTTGTTTTCGATCGACCAATGTCCACGCACCAAGGCCAACAACGCGGCCGCGTCGGCCTGCGTTCTTGCGAGGCTGGTGATGCCGTAGGCGATCTCGGTCGTGCGCTTCCCCCTAATCGTTCGGCGTCGTTCGAGGCGGAAGACTTGTTGCACGCCGGGCCAGTCCAGGTACTTGTTCAACGCCGTGGTGCTGGTCAGCGTGCGTTGTTCGATTCGGCCGTGCCCCTTGTTGACCGTGCTGGCGGTCTGCTGTTCGAGCCGTTCGAGGCGCCGCTCGCGGTTGGATCGTGCCACGTCGGGATCGTGTTCAAACGCATCGGCGACGGCCTGTTTCAACGACGGTTGATTCTCCTTGACCGCCCAGAGGTAATCCCCTTTTTTTCCTTGATTTTCCGGGATAAATCGCGTTGGCAAAACATCGCGTCGCCGGTCAGCACGCTGCCTTCGACCTCGATCACATCCAGCAACGCCAGGGCCGCTTTGTGCTCGTTGGTCTTGCGGTCGACGCGCATCTGGCCGATCGCCGTCTTCGCTTCGTGATCGAACACCGCCAACAAATGAACACCCGGGAGTTGATCGCCTTGCGCACCCCGCAACGTCTTGCCGTCGATCGCCATGCGTCGCCAACCCGCCCGCCGACGACCACGAAGCCATCGACCCAGCGCCTGCTCGAATACCTCAGCGTCCAACACCTTGAACACGTTGTGGAACGTGGCCTTGCACGGCATCTCGTCGCGGGTGAATCCCAACGCCCGCGCAAAACGACAACCACGGTCTCGACCAAACTGAGCGATGGCTTCCAGCGATCGCGCACCGCCGAGCATCGCCACCGTCGCCTGACTCAGAATCGCCGGGAGGGGATGACGCCGACCCAACGGCGACCGCGGGTCCGGCAACTGGGCGAACACCTCGTACAAACTGGACATGACCTGGTCCTCCTTGACCTATCAATCTGTTCCAGAAACACTATCGGCCATCCCAACCCCGGAGAATTAAACGGCCCTGGTCGGTACCCGACCAACACGTTATTTCGAAATTGAATGGGTACATTGCGGCCAGCTATCCCAGGTCCGAAAAAATCGAAATGGGCGGTTCCCGAAGAATAAAAAATCGAACCGACTGCGCGCCGATCCCATTTGAATCCCATACTTCTTCCGAACGGGCGCCCTCTCTTTTCGAGGGCGCGATTCGCACCGAAACCATCGCTGGATCCTCACAGAAAGAATGCTACTCAAATGGCCATTTCGCCCCTGGATGACTGCCGCCCTCGTTGGTGCGCTGGCTGGATGTGTCGATATCGAACCCGCCCCGCCATTACCAGACGACCCGTTCGCCTTTGGCGAAGACGCCGATCCAGCCGTGGCCGCGTTGGAGTTTGCCCAGAAGGAGCTGCTGGTCCAGCCCTACCCTGGGGCTGACGCAAAGGCGCTATCCGATCTATACACGCAGGTCGGCGTAACCGTCGTGGACGAGCTGATCGAAATCGAATTGGCTGTTCTGGAAGTCCCCGACGGCGACCTGCTCCGCGCAGGGGCTGAGCTGAGCGCCAGCGGCTTACTCGAAACGGTTCAGAAAAGCTACTTCTTTGAAGCTGAGTCCCTGCCTGACGACCCGTTGTTTTCGGGCCAGCCACATCTGGCTCAAATCTTTGCTCCCGATGCGTGGGATCTAACCGTCGGGCATGAGGACATTATCATCGCCGTTGTGGATACGGGCGTGGATGCGGATCATCCCGACCTTGCAGACAAGATCCTCGACGGCTGGAACTTCTTTGACAACACTCCTGACTTCAGCGACGTCGCCGGGCACGGCACGCAGGTGGCCGGTGTCGCGGCGGCCATCACCAACAACAACGCCGGTGTAGCCGGAGTAGCCTGGGAAAGCCCCATTCTGGCTATACGTGTAACCGACGATCGCGGTCGCGCCAGCGGTCGGAACATCGCCGCGGGCATTCTCTGGGCGGTCGCCAACGGCGCCAGCGTCATCAACGTCAGCTTCGCGCCCCTCTGGTCGGATCGGGTGGTTCGAGCGGCGGCGCAGACGGCCTTTCATCGCGGCTGCCTGGTGGTAATCAGTGCGGGCAACGGCGGGGGAACCACCAAGGCCACCGGTTTTCCGGAAGCCCTGTTCGTCGGCGCCATCGGCGGTGATGACGAGATTGCTTTCTTTTCCGATCAGGGGCCGTTTGTGGATCTGGTCGCCCCCGGTTTGGGGGTTCGCACAACGCGGATGGGCGACCGCTACGGGTTTGCCAATGGTACGTCGTTCTCCGCGCCGATCGTCTCGGGCGTTGCGGCGCTGGCCTGGTCGGTCAATCCGGAGTTGCGCCCCGTCTCGATTCTGAACGCCATCGTCGATAGCACGTTGGATCTCGGCTCACCCGGCAAGGACAGCACCTATGGCTACGGAGCGGTCGATGCCGCCGGCGCCGTGGCCCAAGCGGCAAGAACCACAATCGTCCGTGACACCACGCCGCCCAAACTGACCGTCACGCGACCCGCCAACGGAGCGCGGCTGTCGGGACGCACCACCGCCACCGTCACCGCCAAGGATGATGAGGGCGTGGCCGACGTCGTGCTTTCCATCGATGGTGTCCCATTCGCAACCGACACGCGGGCCTCGTATCGCTTCGTGCTCGATGCGAGCCAGTTCTCGCCCGGCCTGCACGAACTATCCTTTGTAGCCACTGACTATTCGGGGAATGTTTCAGCGACCCGAACCCTGGAAGTGACGTTTGTTGCGTCGAGCGGAACGTCTCGCCATACGACGGAGATCGTCTTTCGATCGCCCGCCGACGGCGCCACAGTGTCACGCAATGTCACCATCCAGGCCTCGATCAGCGACGGCGACGGCCTGGCGCTTATCGAATGGTTCGTTGATGGAACGTCGCAGCTAATCACGCCGGCGACAGGCCTGTCAACCGGGGTCAGCTACGTGTGGCGCAGCAGCCAAGCCCTTCCCGGCGAGCACGTCGTCACACTGGTCGTGACAGACATCACCGGGCGACAGACAACGGGCGTTCTTCGCCTGTTTACGAGATAGGGCCGGCCACGCGTGAACAGGCCGCCGTAGCTTAGCTCCGAAGAGAATTCGCCAGGCCCTTGACTTGCGTGAACCGATCTCCGCCGCCTACTCAACCCGTGGGTTACACCCGTAGGAAACCAATGCCCCGGCGAGCGTCAGATGCCCCACGATCTACAATGCCGACATGGCTTCAAAGCGTTGAAAGAAATCGGGAAAGGTTTTCTCGCAGCACTGCGGGTCGTGGATCACCAAGCTCTCGCATCGCAACCCGGCCAGGGCGAAACTCATGGCTAAACGGTGATCGTTGTAGGTGTCGATCTGCGCTGCGCACGGCTGTGACGGAGGCACGATACGCAGGCCATCCGGCAATTCCTCGACAACTGCGCCGAGCTTGCTGAGTTCGCAACGAAGCGCCGCAAGTCGGTCGCATTCCTTAACGCGCAGATTGGCTACGTTGCGAATGACCGTTGGACTGTCCGCGAACAGCGCGACAACGGCCAACGTCGGAACCGTATCGGGCATGGCGCTCAAGTCCACGTTCACGCCGTGCAGTCGCTGACCTGGTTGCGGGCCGATCACCGTTAGTCGTTGTGGGCAGCGCTCGATGCGGCATCCCATTTGCTCCAAGACATCCACGAAGCCAACGTCGCCCTGCAAACTTTGCGTGCCCAATCCTTCGACGGTGACTCGTCCACCCGCGATGGCGGGGGCAGCCAGGAAGTAGGTCGCGCTCGAAGCATCGGGCTCAATCGCCAACGTTTGTGCTCGGTAGCGTTGCGGGGCTTCGATGATGAACTTGGCTCCGCTTGCATCGTATTGCTCCACAACGGTCACACCGAATTGATCCATGACCGCCGTCGTCAGTTTCAGATAAGGCACACTGGGAACGTCGCCGGTCACCTCGATCATCACATCGCCATTAGCCAGGGGGGCAGCCAGCAACAACGCGCTGATCATCTGGCTCGATTCGGGAGAGGCCAGGGTCAGTCGCCCGCCGCGCAGTCCCTCGGCATGAACGACGATCGGAGGATAGCCGTCGGTTTCGAGATATTCGATTCCCGTTCCCAAAGCCCGCAGCGCCGTGACCAATCCGCCGATAGGCCGCTGCCGCATGCGCTCGATCCCGTCGATCCGGAACCGCCCCTGCGCGGTGGCTGTCAAAGCCGTGCAGAACCGCATCACCGTGCCGGCATTGCCGCAGAACAGGTCGGCCTCGTCGACCGGAAGCCGACCGCGACAGCCGGTCACCTCTGCAACGCAACCGGTTTCATCCACCGTGATGGGAATACCCAGGGCGCGCAGGGCATCGAACATCAACCGCGTATCGTCGGCTATCAGAACGCCGGTGAGCAGACTATGTCCGTCGGCCAGCGCCGCCGCGATCAGCGCACGATTGGTCATGCTCTTGGAACCGGGCGGCGTGACGACGGCGTCGAGGGGCCGCCCGACCGGACGGCAATGATAGGCACTCATGCAGAGAGCATAACAGTACGCGGACAACGGTTCAATGAAAGCGGTCGCCGCCGGACGGGGCGAATCCGCAAACGCCCGATGGTTGATTGTGGAGGGTCGTCCGTCATACTGGCTGCATGGTCATCTTCCATGGCGCGTGCGATCCCTCTCCTTGCGGCGGGTCGAAGGATCCGGACGACTCTTTTCTCATCCAAAGCATGTTGGGGGGAGACCCGGCAGCGCTGCGCCGATTGATGCAGCGTTACGATCGTCTGGTTCGATATGCGATCTTCAAGACGTCCAGCAGGCGATGCGCGCAGGATCCGCAGTGGCTTGAGTCTGTTGCATCGAGCACGTGGCTTGGTTTCATTCGCTCATTGCGGCGCGACCCGGATCAGTATCCGCGCGCCACAGGCGCCTATCTCGCACAGATCGCGCGGCGACAAGCCCTGTCAGCCGTTCGAGCGGAATCCACTCGGCTGGCGGCCATGGAGCCGCTACCGTCTCAGGACTCGCTTGCCGTCTCCGCAGACCCTGACGGGATCGTGGACACCATCGCTCAATCAGAGACGCTCGATGCCCTGAGGGGTTGTCTTGCAGCTCTGGCGGAGGATGATCGGACCCTGGTTTCTCAGCTTGGCGCCATTACGGATCGCCGCTGGCGGGAGGCCGCCGCCGCCTTGGGGCTCAAAGAGTCAACCCTCAGATCGAGATGGGAACGGACACTGGAACGGCTGCGGCGATGTCTCACCGGAAAGACCTGAAAAAAACTCGCGCCGCCCGGCCTTCCAGTCGACTTGTAGGATGAACAGAGCGCAAAATGCACCCGAGGAGTCTGTAGTGGACCATCAACGTCAATTGGATCCGATTGAAGAGGCACTGGGTGAGCTCGAACTAGCCGAACAGGCCCGGTTGTTCCAGCCTACGGGTGTGGACGCAAGTCAGCTTGTAAGTGCGCCGCAGAACGAAGGGCGCTCCCCGCGAAGGGTTGTGCGATTCTGGTGGTCTGCGGTGGCGGCGGCGGTTCTTCTGGCCACGGGTGTTTCCACTTGGCTCTTTCAAGCGGAGCTCTCGGCTGTTCGTGATCGGTCCATGCTTGCCAGCCGCGAAGTCACTACCATCCCAGGCGACTGCAGCGATTGGAGCATCCTGGGCTGTGTAACCGGGCCGAGCCAACTGGCCTCAGCGGCGTGCGGCGCCCACGACTACGACACCGACGGGGACGTCGATCTTGCAGACTTTCGCGCCTATCAATTGGCCTGCGCGGGCCACTTGCGGTAGGCGTTCCTTCACGCTTGTCAAACACTCTGATTTCAAGTCTGTGCTACGAGCCTATCCCAAGAAGTGTGGCACGGGTTTGCAACCCGTGCGTTTCACCGGTTGAAAACCGGTGCCACAAGGGTTAATGGGATAAGCTCCAAGTCTGCGCTATTTGTGGGCGAGTTCGAGGTTGGGTGTGGCCGGCCGGCCAACCACAAAGACCACCAGAACCAGCAGAGCCGCGCCCGCCGCCATCCCGTAATACCAGGGCTGTTGGTACACGCTGCACAGCACGTCACCCAGGCCCATCGCGGCGATCGCGGTGATGACGGCGTAGGGCAATTGCGTCCAGACGTGTTCTTCGTGCGGACAACCCGCGGCGATGGAGGAAAGCACGGTCGTATCACTGATCGGCGAGCAATGGTCGCCGAACACCGCTCCTGCCAGCACGCTTCCGACAGACGCATACAACAAGTTCAGTCCCTGAGCCGGGTCGAGTGTTCCGATCAGGTCGGCGGCGATGGTGACGGTAATGGGACAGAGAATGCCCAGCGTTCCCCACGACGTACCGGTGGCGAAAGATATTAGCGCGGCGCAGATAAACACGACCAGCGGAAGCCACTGCACCGGAAAATCCATCGCCCGAAGTTGATCCCCGGCGACATCACCGAGCTTCAGCGTCTGAAGAACGGCTGACAAAGACCAGGCGAGAATGAGAATGACGATGGCTGGGAACATCCGCGACATGCCGTCCAAGCCGGCGTCCACGGCGTCGCGCGTGGAGCAGACGCGGGCCGACATCGTCAGAATCGTGACGGTCAGGGCGGCCAGGACGGCGCCGTAGAAGATCGAGAGATACGAGTCGGCGTTTCCCACGATCAGACTCGCCTTTTCCCACCACGGCAGTTGCGCCCAGGCACTCAGACCACCAGGGCCCGTCTCCTGCATCATGCGGACCGTATCTTCGGCGCGAAGACCCGAAACAATGAGCACGCCGACGGTCGAGAGAACCAGGACGGCTATGGGAACCATCCCCAACCACCACTTACCCGACGTCGGCGCGCCATCGCCGTTTTGCGTCTCGGGCGGCGTGCTGTCGGGGTCGATGCGACTGGCCGACTTCTGCTGCGATCGTCTCATCGGGCCGAAGTCCCGCCCGGTGATCGAGACCAGGAAGACAAGCACCAGGGCCAGAATTGGATAAAAACGGTAGGCGATGCTGTTGAGGAAAACGCCCATGCCGCTCAGTACGTTACTTTGAGCGTCCAGGAGCGGCTCGCCCTGGTCCGCAACGATGTTGAGGCCCTGCTGGATGAAGCCGATCTCCGCCCCCACCCAGGTGCCCACCAGGGCAATCGAAGCAACCGGCGCAGCCGTGGAGTCCACGATGTAGGCCAACTTGGCGCGGGAGATCTTCAGTCGATCGAAAACCGATCGCATGGTCGGCCCGACAATCATCGTGTTGGCGTAGTCATCGAAGAAGACCACCAGGCCGGCGAGCCACGCGGTCAACGCTCCACGGCGCGGGGACTCCGTCTTGCCGACCACCACCTTCACCATGCCGGCGGTCCCGCCGTTACGACCCATGACCCCGACCATGAAGCCGATCAGGAGGGTAAACATCACGATCTTCGCGTGACCGTAGCCGTCGGATGAGTCAACAATCGCACCGAGGATGTAATTTTCCGACGCCAGACGAAAACCGGCGACGATTGAACCAAGATTGGCGTAGGCATGGTCGGCGGGGAGGCAGGGAACCATCATGTATGCGCCGACAAAGACCGCAACGACCAGCGCCGGAACGACCTGCCGGGTAAAGACGGCCAGCAGGATGGCTATCAAGGCGGGCAGCAACACCCACCGGCCATAGCTGGTCGGATTCTTCGGTGTACTTATGGGCGGCAGCGTTGAGAGGCCGGTCTTCTCATCCTCTTCCGATTGAACGATCGGCGCGTCCGCCGTCTGCGTGGACGATGCCTGTGTGGACGGGGACGCCGCCTCCATCGTTGGCTCAGGAGAAGGAGAATCGGTTGGGGACTGCCCCAGGGAGGGTGATAGACACCAGATACCCAGTGCGCCTAGTGCAAGAATCCAATACACCCTGCTGCTGCGCCAGGTTCGTGGTGCGTGTCGCTCGTTCACCCAACGTCTCCCTCGGCGGACGCCACGCTTTCATGGGCGTCGTCACATGTGGTGGATACAGAGTCCACCAAACTCTATCGGCCAATTCCGGCGTTTCGATCCATGCCCGGCCAGTCCATCGTGAACCATCACACCCCCATTTGTGGGTGATGGGAAGCGCCATGTTGTCGTGTGCCACTGCTTTCAAGCAGTGCTCCCGGTGGTTTTCGTGCAGTTTGTACACTGCTCAAGAGCAGTGGCACACCCACAAGACGACGCGTGGCGAAGCACCTGGCTCTATAACCCATTCGGTCCCAGGCGGCCTGATATTGTGCAGCCCTTTGGAAAAATGTGTCCTCGGTCGCCCGCGCGATGACAAAAGTGCGAGGGCACCCCACCAGGGTTGATGGCCTGATCGCACGCGACTCCTCCGGAGACGTCAGACGCCGATCCCGAGATCCTCCTTTCGGAAGAGCGACTCGAATACGAACCCTTCACCCTCGATGTTCTCGCGGGCGCCTTCCTGGCGGTCAATGACAGCCACGATGCGCTCGACAACGGCGCCGAGGCTGTGGATGAGCTTGGCGGCTTCGAGAACCTGCCCGCCGGTGGTGGCGATATCTTCCACCAGCAGCACACGGTCTTGCTCGGCAAGTTTGCCCTCGAACGGTTTGTCCGTGCCGTAGCCTTTCTTTGCATTGCGGATGATGACGAAGGGCTTGCCACAGGCCAGAGAAGTCGCGGCGGCCAGGGCGACGCCGCCAAGCTCCGCACCGGCGATCAACGTGGTTGAAGCGGTCACGTGCTCTGCGAATCTATCCCCCAACGCCTGCAGGATGTCCGGCTGGGTCTCGAACAAGTATTTATCCAGATAGTACTTGCTCTTGCGTCCGGAGCGCAGCGTGAAATCGCCTTCGAGGTAGGCGGCTTCACGAATTCTTCGGGCAAGCTCCGCTCGATCCATCTCGATCTCCTTTCAGGCGAGTACGGCAGGACACGCCGACCCACCCACCGAACAAGGGTCTAAGGTTGGGTTCGCGCGCGGTGTTCTCTTCCCGAGCCGCAGGCTTCAGCCTGCGCGAACGTCTCAGACACCGGCGCGTTCACGACCCTCAATGC
>JADFMZ010000255.1 GCA_022563615.1 Planctomycetota bacterium | reverse complement strand
CATAGCACGGGCCTCCTGCCCAAAAGTTCTGGAAATCCATTTACGCCATCCAGAACATCGGCAGGCGGCCCTCTTTTTCAGGAGCGGCGAAGCCCTCGTGGGCTCCTCAAAAAGTGCAAAACTCTAGACTAGAGACGTCGATGGGTTTCGAGCAGTTCCAGAATGCGCGTGATGTTGGGCGGCAGCGGGGCGTTGAGCTCTAGCGGTTTTTCGTGAATCGGATGCATCAACCGTAGGCGACGGGCGTGCAGAGCCTGGTGGTCGATCAATGGTTCGTCGCTGCCGCTGCCGGCCAGGTCGGCCTCACTGACCACGTGGCCGCCGTAAAGCCCGTCACCGACCATCGGGTGGCCTATGGACGCCATGTGCACCCGAAGCTGATGAGTCCGCCCCGTCTTGGGAAACAACTCGACCGCAGTATACCCGCGATAGCGCGCGACTACTCGATACTCGGTGATCGCTTCTTTGAACATGGCCTGACGCGGCAGGTTGCCCCCCCCAGATACGATCATGTGTTTCGTGGTAGAGGAATAGGGAGCCAGCGGCTGGTTGATGACATCACCGTCCAGGCGGATGCGGCCATGGCATAGGGCGAAGTATTCCTTACGCGTCGTGCGACGTTGGAATTGCAGCGCAATCCTCCAATGCGCTTCGTCGGTCTTGGCGATCACCATCACGCCGGTCGTATTCTTGTCCAGCCGATGCACGATGCCGGGGCGGAAGGGAGCGCTGCCCTTACTCAGGTGGGCTGCGTGAAAGGCCACGGCGTGAACGAGCGTGCCGGTCTGGTTGGGGTGGCCTGGATGGCAAACGATTCCTGCGGACTTGTTGATCGCCAGCAGCCAGTTGTCCTCATAGATGATGTCTAGCGGGATATCCTCGGGGACGACATCGACTGGTGGCGGAGGTGGAAGCTCAACCTTGATGATATCTCCGAGGGCCGGCTCATAGCTGGCTTTGGTGGGTAGATCGTTGACCGTTACGAGCCCCTGCTTGATGTAAAGCTGGAGAGCGGTTCGTGAGATGCGCGGGAACTTGGAACGCAGGTATTTATCCAGCCGCCGACCGGGCAGACGTTTGCGAATCTCAATCCGGTGGGTTTGAGGCCCCTTGTCGCCCTCGTTGTCCGCATTGGCGCCGGTGTCCTCTTCGGACGGAAAGTCGTTGGTCGGCCCGGCATCGTGGTCGGTCATCGTCTTCCCTTTTTCACTGCGCGGCAGGCGACTTGGAGATGAGACGCCCGCCCCATGCCCGCCGGTTTCCGGGCGAGCTGGCGTTCGATCCGGGCCCACGTTCGCCGCGCCTCGGGCGTTTCCAGCAGCTCGCGGTAGTGCCTCATCGGCAGCACCGTTTTGCCGACCATATCCAGCAACTCAAAGCCGCTCTTTTCCACCAACGTGACGACGTCCCCGGGAGTGAAGGTGTGAATCGGGAATCGCTCATCGGCGTCTTTGGTGAGCCAGTTCGTCTTGCCGTCGCGAAGATATCTTTGCAACAGGGCCGGGTTGCCTTTGGACAGGTAATAGTCGATGCCGGCCAAACGGTTGTCGAAGGTTGCCACGAGAATGCCGTCGCGGGTGAGGGCGCGCCGGATCTGCTTCATGGCTTTGGGGGGTGACTGCGAGCACCCGATGGGATCGCCGAAAGCGACGGCCAGCGCATAGTGGCCTGTTGTCAGGTCGCTCAGATCACAAAGATCCGCGTGTACGAACAAAGTCTCACGTGAGGGCGACTGGGCGTCGATTTTGAGCCTGGCTTGATCGAGCATCCTCGGAGAGATGTCGACACTGGTCACGGCGTAGCCGCTCTTGGCCAGCTTGGCGCCCCACTTGCCCGTTCCGCAGCCTAGGTCGAGGACGGCGGCACTCATATCTTTGGGCAGAAAGGGCTTGAGGTATTGCCAGGTCAGGGTGTCATGCCACTGCCAGTAGGCGTCGCCGTAGCTGTCATCGTAGCGCGGCGCCACCCGGTCGTGGTATTTGCGAACGGCGGATTTTCGTGATCGAGACATACGGGCGACATTCTAATGCTTCGTCAACTTTCATTCGATGGGTTGAGTTGAGCAGAGCCGCGACCGTCAGGGAGCGATCTTTCGCACGGCAGACAGGACCGGACCGCTTCCTGACGGGCGCGGCTCTGATGTCCCATCCATTCAGGCGTGCTGCAACACTACGCGCACGCGCGCCAGCCAATGGTCTCCTCGTTCCATGTCGTCTTTGGCCCGTTCGATCGCGCTCATCGTCGCACTTGCTCCGAACCATGATATCCGACACTCTATGGTACGAATTGGGCCGTTCGACGCCAGGAGGCACGCCTTTGACACTCACCGTGGGGAGAACCAAGAGCGTAGGCGACGCATCCGGTGCCGGGTCCACATTCAACATCGCCAACTATCTGCCTCGGATGGCTGAGGCGGCGCCGGAGCGGTCGGCTGTCGTCGAGATGCGGGCCTGTCGCCCAGGCGGGTCGCCCCTGTACAGTTCAACCTCCTTTGCCGAGCTGGAGCGGTTATCAAACCGATGCGCCAACGGTCTGGCCTCGGCGGGATTCGAGCGCGGCATGCGCGTGCTGGTGATGGTTCGGCCCGGTGTCGAGTTCGTCGCTCTGGTCTTTGCGCTATTCAAGTTGCGCGCGGTGCCCGTCATGATTGATCCGGGCATGGGGGTGGGGCGTCTGCTGGAATGTATCCGGCAGGTGGAACTGGACGCGTTCGTCGGCGTCCCCAAGGCCCATGTCATCCGTGTTCTCAGACCGGCGATATTTGAGCGTTGAGAGCACATTGTGACCGTCGGTCGGCGATGGTTCTGGGGCGGGCCGACCTTGCAAGGCCTCTGTGCAACGGCGACGGCGTCGAGCCAGTTCGCCATTGCGGAGACGCCTCGGGAAGAGACGGCGGCGATTCTGTTCACCAGCGGCAGCACGGGGCCGGCCAAGGGCGTCGTCTATCAGCACGGCACGTTCGACGCGCAGATTCGTATGATCCAGACCCAATACTCCATCGAGCCGGGTGAGGTCGATCTGGCTACCTTTCCGCTCTTTGCGCTGTTCAGCATCGCCATGGGGATGACCGTGGTCATCCCGGACATGGACCCCTCGCACCCGGCGCGGGTCGATCCCGCGCGCATCGTTCGTGCGGTCCAGGACCATCAAATCACGAGCAGCTTTGGATCGCCGGCGATCTGGCGGCGGGTCGCGCCCTATTGCACGCAACGAGGCATCAAGCTGCCGACCCTGCGCCGCATCTTAATCGCCGGCGCCCCCGTGCCCTGGCAGGTGATCGAACAATTGCATCGCGTGATCGAGCCTGAGGGTGAGGTTCACACGCCCTATGGCGCAACGGAATCGCTGCCGGTCACGTCGATCTCGGGCCGGGAGCTTCTTGGGGATTTGTGCGAACGGAACCGTCGTGGGGCGGGAACGTGCGTCGGTCGGCCGCTAACCGGCATCGAGTTGCGCATCATTCGCATCACCGACGACCCGATCCTTCAGTGGTCGGATGATCTTACCCTGCCCGACGGTGAGCGCGGCGAGATCGTCGTGGCTGGTCCGGTGGTGACGGAGGAATACTTCGGGCTCCCACACGCTACTCGCCTGGCCAAGATTCATGATGGTGACACGGTCTGGCACCGAATGGGCGACATCGGGTATCGGGACGAACAGGGTCGCGTCTGGTTCTGCGGGCGAAAATCTCATCGCGTCGTGACGAAGCGGGGCACGATGTTCACGGACTGTTGCGAGCCGGTGTTCAATCAACATGAAGACGTCTCGCGCTCAGCCCTGGTCGGCGTTGGGCCCAAAGGAAAGCAGCGCCCGGTGATCGTGATCGAAACGGAACCGGGACGCTCGTCGCCGGGTCGTCAAAGGCGAACGCTTCAGGGCGAATTGCTTGCGCTGGCCCGTGCAAACCCCACGACCGAGGAAATCCACCACGTACTTTTTCGTCGAAACCTGCCGGTGGATGTCCGGCACAATGCCAAGATCAACCGGGAGAAGCTGGCGGTCTGGGCAGGGCGACGGCTGGCATGAATGCGCTGGTGATTGGCGGCGGCGGTTTTCTGGGTAGCCGAATCGCCCAGATGCTGCATGAGCGGGGAGACCGGGTGACCGTCTTTGGCCGGCGCCGTTACCCGCACCTCGAAGCCGTCGGCATTGCCTGCCTTCAGGGCGACGTGCGCGATGCCGACGCCGTAGGCCGGGCGTGTGCGGAACGGGATGCCGTATTCCACGTGGCTGCCAAAGTCGGCGTCTGGGGGAAACGCCGGGCGTACCAAGAGGTCAACGTCACGGGCACCCAAAACGTGATCGAGGGGTGTCGTGCCCACGGCGTTCACAAGCTCATCTACACCAGCACGCCCAGCGTGGTGGGCGGCGGCGAAGACCTCTGCGGCGTGGATGAATCACAGCCCTACGCAAGCCGGTATTTGACGGCCTATGCCCAGACCAAAGCGGAAGCTGAGCGGTTGGTGTTGGCGGCGAACGGCCCCTCGCTTGCCACGGTGGCGCTGAGGCCTCATCTGATCTGGGGCCCCGGCGATCGGGAACTTATCCCCCGCCTGCTGGATCGTGCTCGGCGCGGTCGGCTGCTCCAGGTTGGGGGCGGAAGCAATCTCGTGGACATCACCTATATTGACAACGCGAGCGACGCACACGTCCAGGCTGGCGACGCGCTGGCTCCAGGGGGGCGATGCGCCGGGCGCGCCTATTTCATCAGCCAGGGGGAGCCGGTTCTCCTTTGGCCATGGATTCGAGATCTCCTTGACCGACTTGGTGTGCCGCCCATTCGCCGCTCTGTGTCGTTCCGGACAGCATATCTTGTGGGTGCGGGCCTGGAGACGCTTTTCCGGGCCTTGGGGCGCTCTTCCGAGCCGCCGATGACGCGGTTTGTTGCGATCCAGCTTGCGAAATCTCACTATTTTTGCATCCATGCTGCACGACGGGACTTCGGATACGATCCGAGGGTGTCGACGCAGGAGGGAGTTCAACGTCTTGTGGAATGGTACGAGCAGCCGGCAAGCCCATGATGAGGTGGGCGATCCTCGATCGTGGACCGGGTGCATGACACTTTAGGCGGGGATGATCGACGTTGCGTAGACGGGCGACATCT
>JADFMZ010000254.1 GCA_022563615.1 Planctomycetota bacterium | reverse complement strand
TCGTCGTGGACGAGCATGTGAACGTCCATAACGAGCAGGATGTATTGTTTCACGTGGGCGCCAACGTGGACTGGCGGCGCGATACGATGATCGTCGACGGCCCGTGCGACATCCTCGACCATTCGACGCCCTACTATGGCACAGGTGGTAAGATCGGCATCGACGCCACCCGCAAAATCGCCGGCGAGGGGATCGTCCGCGATTGGCCTGAAGAACTCGAAATGAGCCGTGAGATCCAACAGCTCGTGAAACGTCGCTGGACGGAATATGGACTCGCCTAGCGCACCATTACGCCTCCATTTGTGGGTGATGGGCAGCGCCATGCTGTCGTGTGCCACTGCTTTCAAGCAGTGCTCATGGGGTTTTCGTGGAGTTCGTGCACTGCTCAAGAGCAGTGGCACACCCACATGATGACGTGTGACCATGCACTATCGAGTGTCGGATGATGGTTTCTGATCCCGATTTCACTATTCGCTATTCGCTTACGGCTGTTCGGCTAGCGAAGTTCGTTCTGATATGCAGTGCGCCGGTTTTGATGTCCACAGCCTGCCGGCGAGACGAATCTGTCGCCTCCCAAGCGGTCCCCCCGCTCGAAGAAGAGGTGCGCCCCGCCGACATCGTCGTCTTTCCCGACGAGTTGCGAGTGTCGGACGACTCGGTGAACGCCTTTGTGGAAAAGGCGATGAGGCTCTGCGCCGCGGGCGACTACGAGGCTTTCCGCTTGTTGTGGAGCGACCGGAGCGATCCCCTGCCGCGCGACGAGTTCGAGCAGGGGTGGCGGGCCGTCGAGGCGATCCGTATTCGCGCTCTGGACCCGGTCATTCTTCAATCGGACCACGGGGCTTCACGGAACGACGATCCGAATGAACGGGCCTTTGTCGTGCTCGCAGAAGTTGTGTTCGATCCAAGTCAACCAGCCGGCCGGCGGGAACCGCAGCGCGAGATCGTCCTCATCCTTGCCAGAGAGCACGACGAGTGGCGCTTCTCCCGGGCGCCCAAGGAGGTGCGGGAGTGGATCAAGGATCATGTCATGCAGGCCGATGACCGGATCGAACGACCTGCGAATGAGTCGCCACGAGCCACGAAGCGGGGTTAGGTGGGGCGGCGGAACCGGCTTGACCCAACCCTTGGGTGGATAATTCCATCATCCGTCGGCACAGGTTAGGATGTCCATCCGCGCCGGTTGGGCCTCGAGGGACTTGGGTCCAGAAAGAAAAGACCGCCGACGGACGTACGTCCGGGTGCGACGTCCTTGGCATAACAGGATCAGCCGCTTTGAGCACGTTCGGATCGGCAGGTGAGCGCAAGCTCCAAGGGCGTTGCGGCACGACGAAACGCGCGGCTGCGTTCTATCAGAACCAGGTGCTCGATTATCTCACCGACGAAATGTACGCCTTCATCGCGCGACAGGAGATGGTCTTCGTCGCTACCGCCGACGCCCAAGGCGAATGCGACTGTTCGTTCCGCGCCGGGCTTCCGGGCTTCGTCCGCGTACTCGATCCGAAACGCCTGGCGTATCCCGAGTATCGCGGGAACGGTGTGATGGCCAGCCTCGGAAATATCCTCGAGAATTCGCACATCGGAATGATCTTTGTGGATTTTTTCCACAGCACGGTTGGGTTGCACGTCAACGGGCGGGCTTCGGTGCTGGAGAATTCCGAGTTGGCCGGCCGCCTCGACCTTCCCGAGGAGGCGCGCCGAGACCTGGCCTTAAGCGGGGGGCGCAAACCCGAACGTTGGGTGGTTGTCGACGTGGAGGAGGCCTACATTCACTGCTCCAAGCACATTCCGATGCTGCGGAAAATCGAAAAGACCATCCACTGGGGTACGGATGACGAGGCACGCAAGGGCGGCGACTACTTCCGCGTCAAGCAAGCGCACCAGGATCAGAAGTCCGGACCCGCTGTCGCGGATGGCGATTGCGCTGCCCCCGAATCCTCTTCCGGCGGAGCACGGGTCGAGCCGGGGGGCTCCTCAGGCGGCGCGGCCTCCCCATCTGGTCCGGCGTAGCCGCTACATGTACATCCCGCCGTTGACGTTGATGACCTGACCGGTGATGAACGACGCGCACGGGTCCGCCAGAAAACGAACGGCGACGGCGACCTCGTCGGCGGTGCCGAGCCGGTCCATCGGCGTCAGCTTGCGAACGGTGTCGAGCGCTTGCTCGGGCAAGACGGCGGTCATGTCGGTATCAATGAAGCCGGGCGCCACCGCGTTGACGGTGATTCCCTTTCGGGCCACTTCGCGGGCCAAAGTCTTCGTGAATGCGATCAACCCACCCTTGGCGACGGCGTAGTTGGTTTGTCCGAAGTTGCCCATCTGCGCCACGATGGAGGACATGTTAATCACCCTGCCCCACCTGGACTCCACCATCTGCGGCAATAGCCGACTCGTCAGATTGAACGCCCCATCGAGGTTGACCAGAAGCACTTCGCGCCAGTGTTCCGCGCTGAGCTTCATGAAGCTGCGATCGCGCGTGATCCCGGCGTTGTTGACCAGAATTTGAATCGGCCCGAACGCCTCGATCGCCTGATCCACCATGCGGTCGGTTTCTTCCTTTCGGCCGACGTCAGCCTTGTAGGCTATCGCGCGGCGACCCTTCTTCTTGATCGCCTCGACGACGGATTCAGCCGCACCGGCGTTGGAGACGTAGTTGACGGCGATATCGCATCCTGCGTCGGCCAGCATCAATGCGGTGGCGCGTCCGATGCCGCGCGATGATCCGCTGATGAGGCATACGATTCCGTTCAGGTCCATAAGGGCCTCCTGATTTTGTATCCTGCAGTCCACCCTCAAGTGCCGGTCCGTCCGGCGACGCCGTCAGGCCTGTGGATGCCAACCCGCATCCGCCCACAGACTTCCGCTGACCGCGGAGTTTTGCAGCATAAACACGATGGCGCTGGCGATTTCGTCGGGGCGAATCAATCGCCGGAGCTGAGTGTTCGGCAGCACGTTTTCCCGAATGATATCGTCACCCAGCGCCCGAACCATGGGCGTGTCCGTAAAACCCGGATGGATGATGGCACAACGCACGCCGTAGAAGATGGCCTCTTTCGCCAGGGTCGCTTGAGCGCCCTCCAAGCCGGCCTTGGCTGTGGCGTAGGAGATTTGTCCGCGATTGCCCGCCGACGAGACCGAACCGATCAGCACGATCGCCCCTTGCATCGACTCGTCGGGCGCCCAGGCACCCATCCCTCGGTTCGCCCGATGGACAGCCACCGATGCCACCGTACGAAGGGCCCAATAAACCGGCGCGACCAGATCAACGTCCAGAACCCGCCGGAAGTCCTCCTCCGCATAGATGTCCGGCACGATGGAGCCGTTCCTCTTGGCGATCTTCACGCTGAGGCGGTCGCGAGTAATACCCGCCGCCGGGACGCAAAGAGTCACCGGGCCGAAACGCTCTTCCATGGTTTGAAATACACCTTCACGGAATGACTCGTCCACGACGTCCCCGCGAAAGGCAATCATCACCGTGCGTCCGAGGTCGTGGTTCATCGCTTCACAAACCGCCTCGGTCTGTTCGTCCCGATCCGCAACGGCGATCGCCTTGACATTTTCGCGGGCAATCATCAAAGCCGTGGCTTTTCCAATGCCGCTGGCGCCGCCGGTGAGGACCACGACTTTGTCTTTCAGATCCATTGATGACCCCCTACGTGGGATTCCCAAAACGCGGCGCGATTATCTTTGCGAGGATGGCGCTATGATCCCGATCGCTCGGACAGCCAATCGCAAACCGTTGGCCAGAGCTCTCGTTGGGCCTTGGAGCCGACGGCCATGCCGATGTGTCCAGCCGGAAACGTGATCGCTCGCCGATCCGTCGATCCTACCGCGTCGTTAAACGGAAGGCTCTGCCCGCAGGGCACGAGATGGTCGTGTTGAGCCGTCAGGTTTAGCACGGGACAGGTGATGTTACGCAGGTCCACGCGCTCGCCTCCGATTTGAAGCCGTCCTTCGATCAGGCGGTTTTCCTGCATGCAATGCTTGACGAACTCGCGGAACATCTCGCCGGCGACCGGGATGTTGTCATTAAGCCAGGTCTCCATGGCGAAGAAGTCTTCGAGAAACTTCTCGTCCTCCATTTTCTCATAGAAGGTGAAGTACTTTTGCACGAAGTTGGAGACGGGCTTGAGCAGCATGAACGATCTTTGCAGCATGTCGGCGGGGACGTTGCCGTAGGTGTCGATCAGACGGTCCACGTCGAAGACGCTTGCGTCGGTCCACTTGGCCAACAAGTGTTCGCGATCGGACCAATCCACCGGTGCCGCCAGCAGAATCAGGTTCTTGACTTTGTCGGGGTGCAGCGCGGTGTACATGGCTGACATCGACCCGCCCATACAATACCCCAAAATGCTGACCTGCTGGCTGCCGGTCCGCTCCCGAAGCTTATCCACCACCTCATCCATATACCCCTGGATGTACTCCTTCATCCCCAGAAAACGATCGGCGTTGGACGGGACGCCCCAGTCCAGCCTGTAGGTGTCGAACCGTCGGTCGACGAAATGTTCGACGACGCTTTTCCCCGGCCTGAGGTCGAGAATGTAAGGGCGATTCACCAGAGCGAACACAAACAGCAGCGGTGTGTCGTATCGGGTTTCGACCTCGCCCGTGTAGTGCAAAAGGCTGAGTTTGTTACGGCGGAACACGACTTCGGACGGCGTTGCGCCCACGCGCACTTTTTGGGCCACCTCCCACACCTTGGGCATCTTCGCCATCTTGCGCGTGAACTCTTCCCATTGAGATTGAATCAGGGCCGGCGTCATCAACCAGGGCGCGAAGGGGGCGCTCGGTATGCTCATCGTGAACTTCCTTTGGACTTGGGCGAGGCGTTTCGAGGTGTCGGTGGCTGATCCGGCAGGCGCCGCTCCAACGCTTCCACGCGCCTGGACAGGGCCTCGATGCGATCGAGCACGCGCTCCTCCAGGCTTCTCACCGCCAGCACAATGGTTTCGGTGTCGTCGCTTGAGGCAAGAGGGCTGTCGCCGACGGCCTTTTTCAGAAAATCGTTGATCTGTTGCCGAAAGGCCAGGGCGCCGTCCATCGATTTCTTCATGGCATCGAGGAAGGCGTCGGAGCGCATGAAATCATCGCAGTACTTCGCCCAG
>JADFMZ010000253.1 GCA_022563615.1 Planctomycetota bacterium | reverse complement strand
AACAAAAATACGATCGGCTTCAAGGGATTCTGCGCGAACTCAAGAGCGTGGCCGTGGCCTTTAGCGCCGGAGTGGATTCGACGCTGGTGCTCAAGGTGGCGATCGACACACTAAGCCCGGACAACGTCGTGGCGGTCACCGGCAAGAGCGACAGCCTGGCCCATGCGGAATTCGACGAGACGCGCAGGTTGGCGGCTGATCTGGGCGTCGAACACGTCGTGGTGGATACCGATGAGTTCAACAACCCGAACTACCTCAGCAATCCCATCAACCGCTGCTACTTCTGCAAGACGACGCTGTACGAGCACCTGGTCCGGTTCATTCAGACGCGCGGCCTCGGGGCGGTTGTGAACGGCATCAATGCCGACGACCTGGGCGATTACCGGCCGGGCATTCAGGCGGCCAGGGAGCACGGCGTTCGCTCTCCCGTGGCGGAAGCGGGACTGACCAAGGCCGACGTGCGAGAGCTTTCCAAGCGTCTGGGGCTGCCCACCTTCGACAAGCCGGCCAGCCCCTGTCTGTCCAGCCGCGTGCCCTATGGAGAATCCATCACGCCCAAGAAGCTGCGGATGATTGAAGAAGCTGAAGCCTTTCTGCATGAATTGGGCGTCCGCGAGTGTCGCGTGCGTCACCATGGCGAGTTGGCCCGCATCGAGGTTCCGCGCGAGTTCATCGAGCAGTTGGCTGAGGGCGCACAGCGAGAACGCATCGATCGTCACTTCCGCAAGCTTGGATACAAGTACGTCTGTCTCGATCTGACCGGCTTTCGCAGCGGGAGCCTGAACGAAGTGATCGCCTTGAACGCAGGCGGGTCGTAATCCGAAATCACATCAGCGAACCGAGTTCCCGTTCGACGGCCTTGAGCACAGCCTGTGAGCGGATCAGTTCGAGCGAAGTTTGAATGTCATCACCAAACATGCGGTCGGCGTCGGCGTGCGTCACGTGCTTGCGCACTTCGGCGTGGGCCAGCCGCACGCCGGTGCCGGGTTGAAGCGGTGCGCGAAAGTCCAGCGCCTGGGCCGCACACATCAGTTCGATCGCCAGCACCGTTTCCGTATTGGCTAACACCTGCAGACACTTTACCGCGCAGCGAGCCCCCATGCTGACGTGGTCCTCCTGCCCGAGTGAGGTCGGAATCGAATCCACCGACGCCGGCGTACAAAGCCCCTTGTTTTCACTCACTAGTGCCGCAGCCGTACAGTGCGATACCATATAACCGCTGTTGAGCCCCGCCTCCGGAATCAACAATACCGGCAGGTCAGCCATACCCATCAACAGTTGCTGCGTCCGCCGCTCGCTGATGCTGGCAAGCTCAGCCAATGCGATGGCTAGATAATCCAGCACGAGCGCCAGGGGTTGACCGTGAAACCCACCTCCGCTGATCACCTCATCGTTTTCGAAGATCAACGGATTGTCGGTGACCGAATTGATCTCGGTTTCGATCACGCCGGCTGCATGGTCCAGCGCGTCCCGCGATGCCCCGTGCACCTGCGGAATGCAGCGAAACGAATAGGGATCCTGCACGCGGTCGCAGTCGGCATGGGCCTTTTGAATCTCACTGTCAGCCGTCAAGTGCCGCATGTTTCGAGCGGCGTGCTGCGCTCCCGGGTGCGGCCGAAGTTGGTGGAGGCGCTCGTCAAACGGGCGGACGCTGCCCATAAATCCTTCGAGCGACATGGCTGCGTTGATGTCGGCCTGCCGGACCAGTCGCTGGGCACGGACCACAATGGCCGCTCCATAGGCGGACATGAACTGAGTTCCATTGATAAGCGCCAGGCCTTCTTTGGGTCCCAAGCGCACCGGTTCGATGTTGAAGCGCCCTAACGCTTCATCAGCCGGAAGTTCGTCGCCGTTGACGGTTACGCGCCCCCGCCCGATCATCGGGAGAACCATATGCGCCAGCGGCGCCAGATCCCCACTGGCGCCCAGCGAACCCTGAGTTGGAATCACCGGCAACACGTCGTGTTGCAGCAAACCGGCGAGGCACAGAATGGTTTTTCGTGACACCCCGCTGACACCGTGCGTCAAAGCGTGCAGTTTGAAAAGAAGCATCCACCGAACCATCTCAGCCGGGGCCGACGTCCCTACACCCACCGCGTGAGAAAGAATCAGGTTGGTCTGCAACGTTGCGACCTGTTCGCGTGGAATCCGCGTTTGACACAGACGACCGAAACCGGTGTTGATCCCGTAGGCCGGCGCTTCCCGGTTAACGATTCGTTGGACAGCCTCGAAGCTTGCGTCGATCCGCTTCCACACCTCGTCGGCGATCTCGACACGCACGCGCCGACCCAGCGCTGAGTCCAGCGTCTTCAGGCCCAACCGCGCGCCATCCAGCAAGAAATGCGCGACGCCCTCGCCGTCTATCCGGCCATCGAGGTATCGCAATTGCGTGTCACCCTTCATTCCGGGTTGATTATACCCGCCGGGGTGTTGCGTGTCGTGACCGTCCAGCGTGAAAGACATTCCGCAACCGGCTCGTGACGGGCTGTACCTTTGACCTCGGTCTATCCGGATGGTCCGCACGGCGGACCCTACAGCTATCCCATAAACCTATGTGGCACCGGTTTTCAACCGGTGAAACGCACGGGTTGCAAACCCGTGCCACACTTATTCTGGATAGGCTCTTATCTGGATGGTCCGCACGGCGGACCCTACGGCGTTACCGGTCCACAGGCGGGCCGTCATCTACCCGAACCCTGATATCGTAGGCTAGCCCTGTGTACGGGGAGTTGTCGTTTCGAGCCCTGGCCCCTGGGTCGGCGTACACGCAGCGTCGCGCAGGCTGAAGCCTGCGGCTCAGGTGCAGCCGAAGCGTCGAGGTTTGGGTTCCATGGTCGGATAGGAGAGGTGATGCAAGACATGACGGTTGTAACCGAAGCAACATTGTTCGAGAAGCTCGGCGGGCGACAAGCCATTCAAGCGGTGGTCGAAGAGTTCTACAACCGCGTGCTTGCGGATTCCGATCTCAACGGCTTTTTTGCCGACGTGAATATGGAGCGTCAGAAACAGCAACTCGCCCGGTTCCTGACGGCGGCGCTGGACGGTCCGAATGAATACGATGGACGGCCAATGAAAGAGGCGCACCAGGGCCTCGGCATCACGGACCACCACTTCGACCTTGTGGCTGGGCACCTGGTGGGCACACTCCAGTGGGCCGGCGTCAGCCAGGTGATGATCGACGAAGTTGTCGCCCTGGTCGGACCGTTGAAAAAGCAGATCGTCAGCGTCTAGTGCGTTGTCACAGCTAAATCTTCGGGTTCGGTCTACGCCGTGTCGTGCCCCTGCACTGCTCAAGAGCAGTGGCACACCCCAAAACTTAGGTGTGACGCTGCACTAGGAAACCGGCGCAAGGATCGCGCCCGGCAATACAAGCCTGACTTCGGAAGGTCAAAGGTCGAAGATCAAGTGCCGAAAGTTGACCTTTGACCTTCCGACCATTAACCATCAGAGTCCGTCAAGGGCACTGGCCCGGACCCGCGAAGGGGTAGGGTATGCGTTTGAATCCCTCAACCGCCTTGCCGATATCCGAGAAGTTCACGGCGTTGGCGGGGTTGGGGGAATCCGGCTGCAATTGCGACCGCGTTTTCGATGGCGCCTCGAAGACTCTCTTGAAGGCTTCGACCTCAGCGGCAATATCAGAAAAGTTGGGTTGATCTTCCGTCGCATAAGGCGCCACCACGTCTCCCCATTTGGCCGTCGTGATGGTGATCGGATCCGACATGCACGATTCGTCGCCATTCGCAATACACTCGGACCCTACGAGTCGAACCTCATACGTCGATCCCGGAACGACGGCGGGTCCGGTCACGTGCAGCACGAAGGCGTTGCTCCAATCCGCAAGGTATGGATCACACTGGAGTCCAGCCCATAGGAACGCCCGTCGGACATGATCTTCTCTGATCGTGCTCGGAGCGCCGACCCACCATTGCCGGCCGTTGGCCGACGGGAAATCGGGCAAGTCCACCAAAGTAACCAAGAGAGCGGCCTGAGTAATGTCCACGCCGGCGTCAACGGGCCTTTCGAATGATAGGTAGCGGTTCTTCGGCCCGCACTCTTGATCGGCTCCGGTTCCACAGGACAGACTCATCTCCTCGAACAGGTCCGCACGGTAAAACTCCAGGCTGCAACGCATTCGGCGCGCCTGCTCCGGGGTGAACTCGGACATGCACAAGTCGTCGGAGTAATCCATGTAATTGTGGATGGGGTCCGAGCTGCCGCAGGTAAGAGAATTGGTGCACCCGAAGGTGGGCTCCGCTTCCGGATTCGTGTCGCAGATCAGGTCTCCATTGGCATTGCAGTTGGCCTGCCCGGCGCAACCACCGGAAAAAGTGTGTTCCAGGCCGAGGTAATGCCCGACCTCGTGAGTCAGGGTTCGTCCCTGGTTGTAAGGAGGACCGATCGGGCCATTGCGACCAAACGAAGCCCAATAGACGACGACACGGTCAAAACTTTCTCCGGCAATCTCCCCTTGCGGCAGATCCGGCACGTAGCCGAGATACCCCCCGGCCGAGTTCGTGTAAACATTCATGTACCGACTGGTATCCCAGGCGAGTGTTCGCCAATATCTACCCTGGTCGTTGTACCAGGTAGTGTTGTTGCTATAGGTAATACCGTTGGTGGGTTGGCCGCTGGGGTCTCGCGTAGCCAGATAGAACTCGATCTGCACGTTGGTTCCTTCGGCCCCGTTGGTTCCCGGGATCGCCAGATGATCCTCGTTAAGGATGTCGATCTGGCTCTCGACCATTTCCTCGCTGATGTGGCCCGTGACGCCGTCGCTCCTTCGGATCACGTGAACAACCACGGGAATCCGATAGCGAACCACGCTTGGCGCATAGACCTCGTCGGGGTTCGTAAGCGAATAGGTACAATCGCCGGGACCGCCTCCGGCAACCTGGCCAAGTCCGACTCTGGAGGGCGTCCCGCAACGCATGCCGTGATTACGAAAAAAATCCGAAGACGCGTACTGGCTCCAAGATTCATAGATCACGTTGTCGGCCAGGATCTCGCCCGTTTCCGTCTGGATGACCTTCGGTCCATCCATTCGTTCCTGCCCCACGACCGATTCGTTTGATATCAAGAGTACGCAAATCAAAACCACGACCTTGATCGGATTGATGGAAGATGC
>JADFMZ010000018.1 GCA_022563615.1 Planctomycetota bacterium | reverse complement strand
ATGTGCAACCGCACGCGCTGGTCGTCAAGGAACGAGGCGCGCACATCGAACAACGGCCAACGGTCGGGGGCGAGAACCTGGTGAGACATTTCGTCCCGTATCGAGCCCAGCCTCCGCTCCCGGCTCTCATCATCCGTGGTGCGAAGATCGTGCGTGGGAATGCGAAAGGGATCGACCGTTTCGAGGATTCGCTGCCGGCCATCCTTGCTGACAACGGCGCGAAGCATCTCATGATAGGACACCAAGCGATTGAACGCGCGTTCGATGCGCGTTATGTCCAGGTCTTGAGCCTCAAACTCGAAGTAGGCATGGGCAGCCACGTTGCCAAGCGGGAACAGACCTTGCTGGCCCAGCCAATAGGCGTACTGGGCGTCCGTCAGCGGGAAGGGTTCATGGCGTGCGGCTGGATCAGCGCGAAGCTGTCCCGGTGATGCTGGTTCCGTGCGCTGTTTTTTACGCAGGAGCTCAGCCAGCAACTCCCGGCGCTGGTCGGGCGAAAGTTTGTCCAAGTCCGTCGGGCTGATCGCCATATTCCGTTAACTTCCTATCAACTGCTCATGCCCGCGCCCGCCGGGCTGGACTTGTGCTCTTCCGGGTAACCAGAAACGAACACCGGTGCACCTTGGATCCCCATTTGCGGCAGACGGGTTTTACGATAGCGCTCGTCGGCGAGCCGTCTGTGCTTACATCGCCTCGGCGGTGCGGTCCGGTCCCGCCCTACCTCTGGCAGAAAGCGGCTTATTCGCTGACGCGCTTACAAGCAGCCTTATGGGCGAAACTAGCGAACCCGTGCTCCATCGTCAAGAAGTTGGCGACCCCCGGCGTCCAGCCGCGTCGCGCCGCTCCACACGCAAACGACCCTGCGTTTGCAAGGATCCAGTGGTTTGAGAGCTTGGACTTGGCCGAGGTTTACGCGGCTGGGGTTGACTTGACCTAAAGGTCTTGCCAGACTCCTGCTACATTCAGGGATCGTGAACTTTTCTATTCCTGGACGGGGGGCCGAAAGTCGCAACACGTAAGCGGAGATCCCGCAAGAAAAGACCACCCCATTTGGATTATCGGCCGTCTGATCTCGGGGGGCGGCACGGGTCGGTCCTTGGCCCAAGCCTCGAGTCGGCGGCCCGACGTTCGGAGAACCAAAGTCCATGACGCCACACGAACCCATTGCCATTGTAGGCATCGGCTGTCGAATGCCAGGGGGAGCGATGAACCCCGAGTCACTCTGGCGCCTGCTGTGCGACGGCGTGGATGCCATATCCGAAGTTCCCAAGGACCGGTGGCTTTGGCCGTCGGTCTATCACCCGGAGCCAGGCCGGCCGGGGAAGGTCTACGTCCGCCACGGCGGCTTCCTCGAGGGCGTGGACTTTTTTGACGCTCAGTTCTTCGGCATCTCTCCTCGTGAGGCGGCGTGGGCGGATCCGCAACAACGGTTATTGCTCGAGGTGGCGTATGAGGCCCTGGAGGACGCCGGTTTGCCGATGGAGGCGATCGCGGGCTCGCGCACAGCGGTGTTCGTGGGTATCTCAACCTACGACTACGGTGTGATGCAAGGGCGCAGCGACCGGCGGTTCCACCTTGACGCCTACGCGACCCTCGGCTCGGCCTTGTGCGTAAGCGCCAACCGTCTGTCTTACTTCTTTGATCTGCAGGGCCCGAGCCTCACCGTCGACACCGCCTGTTCGTCTTCGCTCGTGGCGACCCATCTGGCTTGCCAGAGTATCTGGAACGGTGAAGCAACAATGGCGTTGGTCGGTGGCGTCAACGTGTTGTTGCAGCCTGAAGGCACGATCGGTTTCTGCCAGGCCAAGATGCTGGCGCCCGACGGTCGATGCAAGAGCTTCGATGCCGCCGCTGATGGATACGTCCGCGCAGAGGGCGTTGGCGTGGTCCTGCTAAGACCGCTGTCGGAGGCCATAAAAAACAATGATCCGGTCTATGCGGTCATTCGCGGCACCGGCGCCAACCAGGATGGTCGGACCGCCGGCATCACCGTGCCGAGTGAGGTCGCCCAGGAAGCCCTGCTGCGCGAGGTCTGTTCTCAAGCGGGCATCGCGCCGGCATCGGTGAACTACGTAGAGGCCCACGGGACCGGCACGAGCGTGGGGGATCCGATTGAGCTACGCGCTCTAGGGAATGCACTGGGCCACGAAAGACCGGATGGGGCGCACTGTTTGATCGGATCGATCAAGAGCAACATTGGCCATCTGGAGGCGGCGTCGGGCATTGCCGGTTTGATCAAAGCGGCGCTTTGTGTGCGGCATGGGCATATCCCCCCCAGCCTGCATTTCACGACGCCCAATCCGAGCATTCCGTTTGAAAAACTGAAGCTTCGCGTGGTGCAGGAATTGACGCCCTGGCCAAAAAACGGACAAGAACTGCGGATTGCCGGGGTCAACTCGTTCGGTTTTGGCGGCACCAACGCCCATGTGGTCCTGACCTCGCATCCCGTAACCGCCGAGCGCAGCACGCAAGACGAATGGTCCGAAGGACGGGCGCTGTTGATCCCTTTGTCGGCCCGAAGCTCGACCGCGCTAAAGGCTTTGGGGCGTTCTTACGTCGCGCGATTGGATGATGGAGCGCAGTCCAAGCTCGAACTGCCGGATATTGCGCATACGACCGCATTACGACGCACGCATCATGGATTTCGGGCGGCCCTTGTGGCGCACTCCATGTCGGAGTTCAAGGAGCGCGTGTCGGCGCTGGCTGAAGACGACGCGAACGTTGACGGTGTCGTGCCTGATGCGCCGACCCGTTTGGTGTTCGTGTTCTCGGGCATGGGTCCGCAGTGGTGGGCCATGGGGCGGCAGCTTCAGGCCGACGAACCCGTATTCCGGGAGGCGATCGCGCAGTGTGACCATGCCCTGAGAGATCACGTTTCCTGGTCGCTGTTGGAAGAGCTCGCGAAAGATGAATTGCAGTCCCGAATCAGCGAGACCTACATCGCTCAGCCGGCCATCTTTGCGATCCAGATCGCGCTGGCGCGGCTTTGGGATTCCTGGGGCGTTCGCGGTGATGCGACTTTGGGGCACAGCCTGGGCGAAGTGGCGGCGGCGCACTACGCCGGGATCCTGAGCCTCGAGGACGCGATCGCGTTGGTCTATCACCGCAGCCGATTGCAGCAGCGCACCGCCGGCGAAGGAGGCATGTTATTCGTCGCCATGCCGATTGCAGACCTTGAATCGATCGTGGCCGATCACGACGGAAAGGTGTCGATCGCAGCCTACAACAGTCCGGAGTCAGCCACCCTTACCGGGGATACCGAAGTCTTGCAGAAAATCGCGGATCGTCTTACGGCGGATGAGGTCTTCAATCGAATCTTGAAAGTTGATGTGCCGTACCACAGCCGCGCCATGGACCAGTTGCAGGGCGAGCTGATCGAGTCATTGCAGGCGCTGTCGCCCGAGGCGGGCAAGGTGAAGCTGATCTCGACGGTAACGGGTAAGCCGGTTCGCGGAGACGAAATGACCGCAGAGTACTGGTGGCGCAGCATGCGCCAGCCGGTCCGGTTTCGCAACGCGGTCGAAACGGCGATTCAAGAGGATCACAGAATCTTCCTGGAAATCAGTCCCCATCCGGTCCTTTCGACTTCGATCTCGGAATGTGCGTCAAAGTCGGGCGTTGAGGTTGTCGTGCTTCCCTCTTTGCGCCGGGAGGAACCGGAGCGGGCCACCCTGTTGACATCTATCGGACGACTGTACGGCATGGGTTTCCCCGTACCGTGGAATCGAGTGAACGGCAAGGTGGGGCGTTTCGTTTCGGTGCCTCGCTATCCGTGGCAGCGTGAGCGTTTCTGGCAGGAGACGGAGCGGGCAAGGAGGAATCGCATTGGCGAGCAAGTGCATCCGTTGTTGGGAACCCGGAACGACGCGGCGCGGGCGTCCTGGACAACGGATCTGAACGACTATTCCCTGGCGTTTCTGGATGACCATCAGGTCGATCAACATGTGGTGTTTCCGGCGGCGGCGTATCTGGAAATGGCGTTGGAGGCCGCCCACGAATTGCTCGGCAAGCCGCCCTATGTCGTCGAGGATCTTGTCCTGCTCAAGGCCATGGTGCTTCCCAAGGATGCCCGACCGATCACGCAACTGGTTGTCGGAGAGCGAACCAGCGAGTTTGACATCTTCAGCCGCGCCCATGCAGACGAGGGTTCATGGGAGCGCCACGCAACGGGTAAGCTGTACCGTTTGGACGATGGCGAAGTTCCGGACCGCAGATCGGTGGACGAGATTCACCGGCGCTGTACGCATGAGATGACCCAAGCGGACTGCTACCGACAGTTCGAGGCGCTTGGGCTGCGGTATGGGCCGCGGTTTCAGGGGATCACGCGTCTTCGGACCGGCAGCGGCGAGGCGATCGGCCGGATCCAACTGCCGGATGACCTGGCGGAACATGCCGATGAGTATGCCGCGCATCCGAGCCTGGTGGACTCGTCCTTTCAGGTTCTGATGGGTGCTCTGCTAAGCGATGTCGCGTCGGGCCGGTTGTCGGGTGAGGGGTTGTTCCTGCCCGTGAGCATCGCCCGCGTCGTCTATCGGAGCCGTCCGCCGAGGCAATTGTGGTGCCACGCTCGTCTCGTACGGCGGAGCCCTCGGCGGGTGTTCGGCGATCTCGAACTGCTGGATGACGAAGGCAATGTCGTCGTGGAAATCCATGGATTTGTCTGCCAGCAAATCCAACGCGCGGACACGACCCTTAGCCAAGGCCTGTACCAGTACCGATGGGAGCGTTGGGTTGCCGGCGCGAGTACGGT
This sequence comes from Planctomycetota bacterium, assembly GCA_022563615.1. Classification (GTDB taxonomy): domain Bacteria; phylum Planctomycetota; class Phycisphaerae; order UBA1845; family UBA1845; genus JADFMZ01. The sequence goes on along the minus strand of JADFMZ010000018.1, from coordinate 13,908 downwards.
CGTGAGGCGGGCGGATGACCTTCCGTCACCCCAGGAGATCCTCAAGCGTCTGGGCGCGGAAGGCAACGGCTCGTTCTGGCGCGGGAACGTTGCGATTGCCGCCCGTGCGGCGGAGACGGTGGATCTTGCCCGTGCCTACTTGTTCGAAGCCTTCAACCGTCTCGGTTGGCGGCCGCCGGTGGGCGAACGTTTCTCGGAAAAGGATATTGCGGTAAGGCTCGGTATTGTCCCCCAACATCTCAAGCTCTTGCATCGGCTGTTCACCACGCTCGCCGAGGACGGTTACGTGCGGCAGTCGGGTCAAGAGTGGATCGTCGCGCGGGAGTTTAGTGCCCCGGCGTCGCGGGAGACTTGGAAGACTTTATGGGATCACTTTCCCTCGGACCTGGCGGAGCTGACTCTTATGCGCCGTTGCGGCGAGAATCTCGATGCAGTGATGCGCGGTGACCTCGACGGGTTGGATCTGATCTTTCCCGGTGGCACTGCCACCACCGTCGAGCACCTTTATCAAGACTCGCCCAGCTATCGGAATTGCAATCGAGTTGTCCAGAAAACCGTGGCGGCGGCGCTCCAACGGCTGCCGGAAGGACGAGATTTGCGTATTCTGGAGATCGGGGGGGGCACAGGCGGGATGACGACCTATGTGCTGCCGGAGCTTCCCGCTCGGCGTACAACGTACGTGTTTACCGACATCGGAGCCATGCTGCTCAGTCAGGCGGAGCAGCGTTTCGGCCGATATCCGTTTGTCGAGTTCCAGACGCTCGATATAGAAAAAGATCCGATCAACCAGGGGTTCGGCGCTCATTCCTTTGACCTGATTCTCGCGTCGGACGTGCTTCACGCGACTACAGACCTTCGAACAGCCTTGAGCCATGTGAAGCGGCTTCTGGCGTCAGACGGACTTCTGGTCCTGTTGGAAGGAACGTTGGCGCCCACGCCGCTCTGGTGCACGCTCGTTTTCGGACTGCTCAAGGGATGGTGGCTGTTTACAGACCGGGAGCTGCGCGGTGAGGATCCTTGGATTGCGTCGCAGGCGTGGCGAGATCTTCTCACCTCGTGCGGTTTCGCTGACGCAACAGACCTGACCGAGCAGCTCGGCGCGGACGAGGCGGTGCATTCGGTGATCGCTGCGCGGGGACCGGTAGTTGCCGAGCCGGACAAACCGTCGCCGGCCGAGATGACCTCGATCGAGCCGGGCTCCTGGCTGGTTCTTTCGGATGACGGGGGAGTAGGTTCGGATTTGGCTCAGGGGCTGCGTGATCGAGGGCACACGGTCGTCAATGTCTTGCGCGGTGATTGCTCCGGCGATTCTGAAGATGGGTCTATTCGCGTTCGTCCTTCACGGAAGGATGAGATGCAGCATGTGGTTGCAAAAGCGTTGGCAGCCTCGCCCAAGTTGCTGGGTGTTGTTCATCTGTGGAGCTTGGATCTCCCAACGGGCGCGGCTACGGATCTTGCGTCTCTGGAGACGGCGCGCACGGAGGTGTGCGCGAGCATCTTACATCTGGTTCAATGTCTTGCCGACGCTGATACGAGCCAACCGCCCCGTTTGATTTTGGTGACGCGTGGGGCGGAATCCGTTGGGGCGGCGCAGGCCGAAGCGGCGGTCAGTCAAGCGCCCCTCTGGGGGTTGGGTCGGGTCATTATGGCCGAACATCCGCAACTGCGCTGTAAGCTGATCGACCTCGATCCCGACGAGGATTGCGCCGCCGCGCTGGTTATCGAAGCACTGACGGATGATGCCGAGGAAGAAGTGGCCTTGCGCGGAGAGGTGCGGCACGTTCATCGTCTTACGCGGGTCGCGCCCGACATGTTGGCGCCGCTGAAAGAGGCCGGGTCGCGCGCCGGCGCCCGTTCCTACCATGTCGCGGTGCCGGCACGGGGCAGCCTGGAGGATTTCCCGCTCCTACCGACTACCCGAACGGCGCCGGAAGCGGGTGAGATCGAGATCGAAATTTACGCCAGCGGCTTGAATTTCAAGGACGTGATGCTGGCCCTGGGGCTCTATCCGGAAGACGCACTGGAGGGCGGCTTTACCGGCCGATCGCTCGGAATGGAATGTGCCGGCAGGATCGTCGCGCTCGGTGACGGTGTCGAAGGTCTCAACGTCGGCGACGCGGTGATCGCTTGCGGACCGGGAACGCTGCGATCGCACCTGACGCTCAACGCCCGCTTGGTCGCCCACATGCCGCCGGATCTGAGCTTCGAGGAAGCCGCGACGATACCGATCGCATTTCTGACCGCCTACTACGCGTTGCACAACCTCGCCCGACTGGAACGCGGCGAGCGTGTGCTGATTCACGCGGCCACCGGCGGCGTCGGGCTTGCCGCAGTCCAACTCGCGCAACGCATCGGCGCCGAGATCTTCACAACGGCCGGCACCGACGAGAAACGCGAACTCCTCAAAGCGCTCGGTGTCCCGCACGTCATGAACTCGCGAACCCTTACCTTCGCCGAAGAGGTCATGGAGCGCACCAACGGCGAGGGGGTGGATGTCGTTCTCAACTCGCTCGCGGGTGATGCCATCCCGAAGAGCCTGGCGGTCCTGCGGCCCTACGGCCGGTTTGTCGAAATCGGCAAACGCGACATCTATGAAGACAGCAAGGTGGGGCTGCGGTCTTTCCGAAACAACCTGTCCTTGTTCGTCTTGGATATGGACGGGCTGTACGCCCAACGGCCGGACGCGGCCCGCGAGGTCTTCGACCAGGTTCTGAAGCTCGTAGGCAACAAGGCGCTCCGGCCACTACCGCATCGGGTCTTTCCGGTGGAGCGAATTTCGGAAGCGTTTCGGCACATGGCGCAGGCCAAGCACATTGGGAAAGTGGTCGTGTCGCTGCGCGATGCATCGGTCCGGGTTGCGGAACCACCGCCGGCGAAGGTGGAGTTTCAAAGCGACGGCACCTACCTGATTACCGGCGGGCTGGGCGGTTTCGGCCTGGCGCTTGCCAGGTGGCTGGCACGACACGGTGCGGGCCGGTTGGTGCTTATGAGCCGGCGCGGCGCGGTTGATGAAAAAACGCAGGCTGCAATCGACGCCATTGAAGCCGACGGCGCATGCGTGACCATCGTCCAGGGCGACGTATCCCGGCAAGAGGACGTTCGCAACGTGCTGGCGAAGATCTCAGAGTCCATGCCGCCGCTGCGCGGCCTCTTTCACGCCGCTATGGTTCTTGATGATGCTCCGATCCAAAGCCTGAACGGCGAGCGGCTGGCGAAGGTCATGGCGCCGAAAGTGGAGGGTGCCTGGAACCTGCACCTTCTGACACGAGAATTGCCACTCGATTATTTCGTGCTGTTTTCCTCAATGGCGTCGCAAATGGGCAATCCAGGCCAGGCCAACTACGCCGCCGCGAACGCGTTCCTTGATTCTCTGGCGCATTATCGCCGCGCAAGGGAGTTGCCGGCGCTGACTGTTAACTGGGGCGCGCTGGCCGACGTCGGCTACGTCGCGGACAACCCGGACATCGCCAAGCGCCTCGAGGCCTATGGCGTCAAGCCGCTGGCCGTCGAACAGATGCTTTCCACGCTGGCGATGCTTTTGCAGCGGCAAGCGGTCCAGGTGAGCGTGGGGCAGTTTGATTGGCGCCGGCTGACCCGTGCGATCAACGTGGCCTCGTCACCCCGGTTTGCGGACCTTGTGGCTGAGCAAGGTGATGATGACCTTGCGGGCGGAGGTCTGTTTGATTTGGGCGCCCTTCTCCAAGCCGAGCCCGCGCAGCGCTTGGAAATTCTCGAGGGACGGCTGCGCGATCAATTGGCCCGCGTCTTGGGGACAACAGCCGGGCGGTTAGACGTGAACCAGTCGCTGATGAGCCTCGGCGTGGACTCGCTCATGGCGGTGGAGATACGCAATCGCATTCGCGCCGAACTGGGCGTGGACGTGCCGCCGGCCAAGTTCATGGAGGGAATCAGCGTGCGGGGTATGGCGTCGTTCGTACTCGCGCGCCTGGCTGAGCTTGACGAGCGCGGCGCTGGCGGTCCATCGAAGATCGTAACAGCGGAACTGCCAGCCTCGGCGGTCACGCTCGGCAAACCGGAAACCGCGCCGTCTGAGCGCGAAGTGCTCGAAACTGTCAGCGAACTCAGCGACAAGGAAGTCGACGTAGAGCTACGCCGGCTCCTGGCCCAAACCGGAGGAAGCTAACACGACAACGCGGGTTAAGCTTGTGGCGTCGCGCTACATCGTTTATTGGGCCTTTCTTCCCAGGTGGACGGAGGGTTTAGCTAGGCACATCGACAAGTTAGGGCTAACCCGCGTTGTCGTGCTAAGCCCGACGCCAACCACTGTTTTTCAGAGCCTCCACCGTAAGGGAGGGGGTCTTAGGATGCACTTTAACGCCTTTATGGAGTACCTTGGGCGGGAGTAACTTGCGATGCGAACACCCCTGATTGCCGGCAACTGGAAGATGCACAAAACGCTGGCGGAGGCTCGGGAGCTGGTTGCGGAGATTCGGGAGGGCGTCGCGGCGATCAGCGGCGTTGAGATTCTGATCTGCCCGCCGGTACAGCTTCTGTTCCCGATGGCTAAGGCCGTTGCGGGCTCTGCGATCATGCTCGGAGCCCAGACCGCACACGAAGAGCCGCACGGGGCCTTCACGGGCGAAGTATCCGTTTCGATGCTTAAAGATGCGGGATGCAGCCATGTGATTATCGGACATAGCGAGCGGCGGGTTCATTTCGGCGAGACCGGGGCATTACTGGCCAAGAAGGTTCGCGCTGTCACCGGCGCCGGCCTGCAGGTCATCTACTGCCTCGGGGAGACGCTCGAAGAGCGTGAAGGCGGGCGCATGGACGAAGTCGTCCTGCGGCAACTGGAGGAGGTTGTCGGCCCGGATCTGCCCGCCGGCCGGCTTGTGATCGCCTACGAGCCGATCTGGGCCATCGGGACCGGTCGGACCGCCACGCCGGAACAAGCGCAGGAAGTGCACGCCTTGATTCGATCTAAGCTGGGTTCGATCTATGGCCCAGCCTTAGCGGAGGAGATTCGGATTCTTTATGGCGGGAGCGTCAAGCCCGCCAACGCGTCGGAGCTATTGGCCCGGCAGGACATCGACGGCGCTCTGGTGGGCGGGGCGTGTCTGGTCGCCGGCGATTTTGTTGCTATCCTATCCGCAGCGGCTGAGACGAGTTCGGTTGTCGGATAGACAGGATGCCTAGTGTGATGAGTTCCCTTGCCCAAATGACCTGGACGCAGTCGTTTTTTGCCCTGATCCTGATCTTCATATGTCTGCTGTTGATCGTGGTGATCCTGCTGCAACGGGGTCGCGGAGGCGGGCTGACCGGAGCGTTCGGCGGGGCCGGCGGGACCAGCGCCTTCGGGGCCAAGACCGGCGATGTCTTTACTTGGATCACCGTTGTCGTGGCGACGGTGTTCATCCTGATTGCGGTCGCAGCGAACTTCGCCTTTGACCAATCCGCCAGGCCGGCGACGCCGACCGTGCAAACGGACGGGTTGGATGGGCTGCTGGACGGGCCGGATGCCGCGGTCGAACCGACGGTCGACGATGTGACCGGTTTCAAGGTCATAGAACTACCAATCGATCCGCCCAAGGATCAGCCATTCGAGATTACGATCCCGGCGGCCGATGGCGAACCTGATACGCCGTAGTGCGCCGTCATATGAACTTTGCGGGTTGTTCTGCGGGAGGAGAAACTCCCGTTGAGCCGCAGGGTATCGCAATAGTGATCTTTGCGGTTTCCCGAAATAGCAATGGCCAGCCGGTAGGAGAGGCAAAGATGATCTTTGCCCTACCCATCCCCTGGCAGTCGCTAACTCGCAAGATGAATCTCGATCGAGTACAAAGGGGGGCGTCGGTTCGACGCTGACGCCGGCAAGGACCGATCCAGCGCATGATTCACTCCATGACCGGCTATGGCGAGGCCCAACACGTTCGCGACGGCGTGAGCTACGCGCTGAATATACGCACGGTCAACGGGCGATACATCAAACTCTCCATCAGGCTGCCCGAGCACTTGCAGTCCCTAGAGCACGAGGTCGAGAAGGTTTTGCGGGCTCGCGTCGCGCGGGGGAGTGTTAGTTGCTCGCTCCAGATTCGCAGTGAAGATCAGCCGGTTTTTCGCACGATCAACAAAGCGGCCTTGCAACATTACGTTGACGCAATGGGGCAGGTGCGCGTTCCCGGCGGGCTGCAAGCGACCATGGATCTGGCCTCCCTGACTATGTTGCCAGGTGTATGTGAGCCGGTGGCATTGGATGACGCCGCCCGGCAAGGGCAGCTTGAAACGGTTCTGGAGTTGACGCATCGCGCCTTGGACGCGGTGATCCGAATGCGAAGCCAAGAGGGTGAAGCCCTGTGCCGCGACCTGTTGCACCACTTGGGCGCCATCCGGGCCGAGCTCGATACGATTGGAACTCGAGCGCCGAACGTCATTGAGGAATACCATGAGCGCCTGCGGACACGCGTGGCGGCCTTGATGCGTGAAAGCCGGGTCGAGCTGGAGGCGGACAGCCTGACTCGGGAGATCGCCATCTTTGCCGAGCGCAGCGATGTGGCTGAGGAGATCACCCGAATGTTCTCCCACCTTGAGCAGTTTGAGCAGCTCTGCAACCGGGGTGAACAGGTCGGGCGTACGCTCGACTTTCTGGCCCAGGAACTGCTTCGAGAGGTCAACACCATCGGATCCAAGAGCAACGACGCTGCCATCGCCCGAAGCGTCGTCGAGATTAAGGGGCGGGTCGATCGGTTGAAGGAACAGGTTCAGAATGTCGAATAGCGGCGCCCCGACGGGTGCGGGCCCCGGAAAACTTATCGTCATCAGCGGGCCATCGGGAGCCGGCAAGACCTCGATCTGCAAGGGGCTTCTGGCCCAACTTCCCGATGCAGCCTGGAGCGTCTCGGTGACGACCCGGCCGCCTCGATCGGGCGAGGTCAGTGGTGAAAGTTATATGTTCGTCGATCGCGAGGAGTTCGAACGTCGGGAGTTGGCGGGTGAATTCCTTGAAAGCGCCGAGTATGTGGGACAGCGTTACGGCACGCCGCGCCTTCCGATTGAGGAGGCCATGTCCCGTGGGCGAAATATCGTTGCGGAAATCGACGTGCAGGGGACAATACAGGTGGCCGCCCGGATGCCGGAGTCGATACGAATCTTTGTCCTGCCGCCGAACATGGAGTCGTTGCGCGCCCGGCTCGAAGGGCGTAGTACGGAGGCTGGCGAGCAATTGGCCCGTCGTCTGGGGCAGGCCGATGGCGAGATCGCCGTTGCCCGCGACAGTGGCTGTTATCCCTATTTTGTCGTGAACGACGTCTTGGAAACGACCATTCAAGAAGTCAGAAGCATCATCGCAAAGGAGCAACAAGAACCATGATTGAAGCGTTACGCCATGACGACATCATCGAAAAAGTGGGTGGCCGGTTCAAGTTGACGACGCTGATCCAGCGCCGATGGCTTCAGCTCATGCAGGGGGCCAGGCCCATGGTGGACCCCAAGGGGCTCACGGACCTCGAAGTCGTCATCCGGGAAATCGAAGAGGGTAAGATCGTGCTCGAAACGGTCGAAGGATCGTCCACCGATGACGAGCAGGCCTGAACCCCGTGCTCCGGCGAACCTGGCCGGCTATGAAGTCCTCGTAGCGGTCTGCGGCGGCATCGCGGCTTACAAAGTTTGCGAGGTCGTTTCTGCGCTGGTGCAGCGTGGGGTCGGTGTGACTGTGGCCATGACGCGCGCCGCCAGGAAGTTTGTGGGGGTTGCGACGTTTCAAGCCTTGACGGGCCGGCGCGTGCTGACGAGCCTGTGGAACGCGAACGATCCAGCAGACCCGCAACACATTACTCTGACCGACAACGCCGATCTGATGTTGATCGCGCCGGCGACGGCCGACATCATCGGGAAAATCGCGGCGGGCATCGCCGATGATGCGGTCACCACGTTGGTCGTGAGCACTGCGTCGCCCGTTCTGCTGGCGCCTTCGATGAATGATCGCATGTGGAACCATCCGATCGTGCAACGAAACGTAACCACGCTGAAAGACTTGGGCTTCCAGTGGGTTGGTCCGAGCGAGGGTTGGCTTGCGTGTCGCAGCGTCGGGCCTGGACGGATGGCAGAACCCGCTGAGATTCTCGATCGGGTCGGCTGCATGCTCCAAGCGCAGCCGGCCAAGGCAACCGCGAAGGCGGAATAGCCCATGGCGAGAGAGATGTTTTGCTTTCCTTCGCCGTACGCCGTTGAGACCTTTTGAATTCATTTCCATCATGCGTCTTCTCGTAACAGCTGGCCCGACTCGAGAGTTCTTCGACTCGGTTCGCTTCATCTCCAATCCATCGAGCGGAAAGATGGGGTATGAGATTGCCTCCGAGGCGGCCTCGCGCGGTCACGATGTGGTGATGGTATGCGGCCCCGTGGGTTTGCCTGAACCGCACGGCGTGCAAGTGATCCATGTCGTATCAGCCGAAGAGATGTTTGAGGTCGTCTTGTCCTTGTTTGACAGTTGCCGTGCCGCGATCATGACGGCTGCGGTGTGTGACTATCGCCCGACGAGAAGGCTAGATCACAAGCTCAGGAAACAAAACCGCGTACGCACAATTCATCTTCAGCCCACGCCGGACATTTGCGCCCATCTGGGCAGGATCAAAGGCGATCGCGTGTTGATCGGCTTCGCCATGGAAGATCAGGACCATCGCGCTCGTGCCGAGGAGAAGCTGCGCCGCAAGCGCTGCGACGCCATCGTGCTTAACGGTCTGGGCAATGTGGGCGGCGATTCCGCCGAAATCGAGGTCTTCCGCGCGGGTACGGGCTGGGGCGACCCGATTTCGGGCAGCAAGGCCGAGCTTGCGTCCGTGGTGGTGGACCTGGTCGAAAAATTGACGAGCAACGATTGAGCGAACCGTTTGCGTTCCGCTGTCGCCATTGCCTTGGTGATCACATAATCTACTGGCAAATAATAAGTTAGAATGATATTGGTTCTCTTCGCATTGCCTTTTCCTATGGTGAACTTCCTTGAAGGTCAGAGAAAGGTCCGTTTTCGCACCCATAGGACTCAAGATGTGGTAAACGAGGGGCCGATTAGCACTCAACAAGCGAACGCGCGATAATGCCCTCCTGACGCGGTTTGGATGGCGGCTGGGCGGGCTGTCACGGGCGAAATCTTTTGGAAATTGGCGGTTGACTTGCCGAAACCAACCCCTACAATTCGCCCGCTGTGGACTTCGGTTATCGCACTCTTGCGCTATGCAGGCAAGGGTGAATGCAAGGAGGCTCGCAGTTTCTGCAAGTGCCCTTAGGGGGCCGGCGTTCTGATGAGGCGCGTTGTCAGAACGATTCAGGCCGCCAAACCGGAAAAGGTGCTGACCTGTTGATGAGCTTCGCGGAAGGTATGGCCGCGAGTTGAGCGACAGGGAGAGTCTCTCCGGATGGCTCTTGGGTACGCCTTGGATCATAGGATAAAAAAATAGTCTTCGTAGTTCCGAACGGCGCGAACTATCGCGTAACGGCGGGGCTGGGTGTGTTTGATAACGTTTTTTTGGATGACGTGCTGTTGGACCGGATGAGCGTGTGCGACGAGGCACGCCACAGTGTTTTGCAAGCCTGGAGGTAAACCGTAATGCAAGTTTCGAATGTGCAATCTGAAGCAAAGCGTCGCACGTGGGTGCGAAAAGTGTCTCGTTGGGGCGTGCCCGCGGGAATCCTGGCCTTGATGCCGGTGCTGATGGGGCTTCAAGGTTGCCCCTGTGGTGACGACGCCGACTGCGCGGGCGGCGCCTTCTGCGTGGACACGGTCTGCGTGGACTGCCGCGACAACGCAGACTGCTCGGCAGAACTTCCGGTTTGCGTTGATACCTTCTGCGAAGAGTGCGGTGTGGCGGCCGACTGCGACGACGGCGACGCCTGCACAACTGACACCTGCGACGATGACAACGAGTGCGTGAATGACGCCCTCACATGCGACGACGGCGATGTATGCACGGACGATTCGTGCGACGAAGCCATCGGCTGCGTGAACGAGGCCCCTGATTGTGACGATCTCGACGACTGTACGGACGATTCATGTGACGCCGAGACCGGCGATTGCGTTAACGAAGACGTTGTGTGTCCTGAGGGCGAGACCTGCCTCAACGGGGATTGCACCGAAACCTGCGTGCTCGCTGACGATTGCGATGACGACGATGCCTGCACGGACGACGCGTGCCTTGATGGCGCTTGCTCGCATACGGATCAGGATTGCGACGACGGCGTAGCGTGTACGGACGATAGCTGCGATGGCGGCGAGTGCGACAATGTCGATAACTGCCCGACGGACGAGACCTGCAATACGACCACCGGTCTGTGCGAACAAGGCGTAGAGTGCACGGAGGATGCCGATTGCACGGATGACGGTCTCTTCTGCAACGGTACCGACGTCTGCGACACCGACCTGGGCGCCTGTGTGGCCGGATCTGATCCGTGTGCCGCTACCGTGTGCACCTGCGAGGGCGTTTCCCAGACTCCGGACTGTGCGGAAGGCGACACCTCGGCAACTTGTACCTGCCCGACCTGCCCCTCAATCGATTTCACGCTGGGACAGGACAACCTGACCGGCAGCACGGGCGACGATGTGTTCAACGGCGCGCTGGTGTTCAACCCCTCGAGCGGTACGCAAGTTGCTACGGTTCAGACGGGTGACAGTGCGAACGGCCTGGCGGGTAATGACGTACTTAACGCCAGCTTCAACACGGCCGGCACGGTCGTTCCGACGCTCGCGGATATCGAAGATCTCAGGCTTACGAACTTCTCCACCGGCGTACTTACCCTCAGTGCCACGAACGTCAGCGGCGTGAACACGATCTATCAGGTCGGCAGCGTCAACGACCTCGTGGTTACGGGTATGCAGGAGATGGTGGACATCGGATTCATGACCATCAACGACACCCTCGTTGACCTGGACATCACGTTCGCTCAGTCGAGCACGACCGCCGGTTCGTCCGACGCCATCGGCATCTCGCTGGAAAATGCCACGGTTGGCGATGCGAATATCATCACGAACGCAGCCAACGGCTTTGAGGCCGTGAATTTCACAAGTAATGGCACAACCGACAACCGTCTGACCAGTTTGACGCAGGGAACGGGTACATCGATGGCGACGGCCAACTACACTGGTACGGCCAACCTCAAGGTGGACGTCATTCCGACGACCATCCTGACCCATGACGCGTCGGCGCTGAGTGGTGGGCTGACGCTCGGCACCGGCACCTGTGCGGACCAGGCCGGTACGGTGACCTGCGACTACGTAACGTTTGGCAACCCGACATCGAACTTCGTTGCGATTACGGGTGGCAGCGGCAACGATCTCATTATCTTCGGGTCCGCGCTGGCTACCACCGACTTCACCACCGGTACGCTGGATCTGGGCGACGGGACCGATGTGGTTCAGAACACTTTCTCCACGACATTTGGCGCCGCCTCGAAGCTGCGGAATGTCGAGGAGGTTCGCTACAACGCGACGGCCACCGTGAGCGTCAACTTCAGCGGCCACACGGGTCTGACCATGATCACGAACGAAGGTGACGGCACGGCCAATGTCTTCACGCTGTCCAACGTGCCGGCGACCAGCGGCACGTTCCCGGGCCTGAACTTCCGTGGCAACAACACGCAGGCTGCTCAGGTCTACGACACGATCACCTACACGGCGACCGGGGCGACGGGTACGGGCGACGCGCTGGCCATTACTGTGGGCAACCGTGGCACGGCGCTGAATGCCGGCACCTCCACGACCAACGGTCACACGATCGGCACCAGCGCGATCATTGCCAACAGCTTCGAGAACTGTACGGTCGTATGCTCGGACGGTCCCTGCACGTTCAGCGGAATTACGATGACGGGGCTGACATCCTTTACGGCTACCGGATCATCGAACGTGACGATGGGGACGGTCGCTCCCGCCAGTGGCGTGACGGTCACGACGATGAACGCCAGCGGCGTGGTGGGTAACTTCAACGCCACGTTCGGCTTCGTCGCTTCGGGCGCCACCTACACAGGCGGTGTCAAGAACGACACGGTGACGTTCGCCGCCAATAGCACTGCGACATCGACGGTGGTAACTCTCGGCGAGGGCAACAATACCTTCACCGGCGACACAAACACCTCGTGCGCGGATACCATCACGTCTGGCTCGGGTAACGATACGCTTACGCCGGGTCCCGGCGCCGACACGATGACCGTCGGCTCCGGTTCGGACACGATCCACATGGACACGACGGACATGGTTGAGCAGGTGACCGACACCGTGACCGACTTCACCATCGATGAGGACACGATCACGTTCGACATCACCTCGCTCGAGGCGATGAACGTTGAGGGCACCGGTACCGCCGACGACATGGTGGATTTTGGGCAGGTTACCGCCGCATCAGGGAACGCCTTCACCATCGAGGTGATCACTACGGATCCGACTACGGCCGGTAGCGCCATCGACATGGCGGTGATCAGCGACGCGCTGGCGACCTACACCAACGCCGCCGCTTACATTGCCGCAACCACGGCCACGGTTGTCTGGAGCGGTGGTACGGTGGTGGCCGGCGACATCCATTTGCTCGCCTACGAGGATGGTTCGAACAACACCCGTATCGGCGTCTTTGCAGACGCCGGTGGTGGTGGCGCGAACACGGATGCGTGGGACGTCGGTGCCGACGTTCTGATTCTCTCGGGGGTCAACGCCGCGAGCCTGACGGATGCCACATTCAACAACTGGAACTAGTTCGTCACTGCGGTGGGCATGACCCACTGTAGAAGTTAGTGTGCTTTTTCGAGGCGGGCTCCGGAATCTCCGGGGCCCGCCTTCTTGTTGGATGCGATTGGGTTGCCGTGTGGGGCGCAATCCGGCTTGACCGGGGGCGATCGATGCGTGATCCTGACGCGGCGCACCGGGGAGAGGTTGTGGGGGCGACTTGACAAATTCGGAAAGGGGCGTGCGTACGTTGAATACGATGCTCACACATTGGATGGTGGTGACGATAGGATTCGCGTTCCCGGCGACCGATACGGCGTCGGCCGGTACTCCTGTCGCAGCGGCGATCGAAACGGTCTCAGCAACCTTGCAGGCCGGGCGAGGAGAGAGCGTGCAGCGGAAGATCCCCGTTAGAGCTGGCAGTGCGTTCACGGTTGTGGTCGAGGGGAGCAGTCGGTGTCTGTCGTTCGATCTTCGGGGGCCGGGTGGACAGTCGTTGCTTCCGAGAAGGCGGGCTCCCCATTGGATCTCAGAGAAAACCTGGAGGGAGAGCATCTGGGTCAGCCGATGGGCGGGTGGAGAGATGGTAGCCGAGGTGCAGGCCGGTCACTTCGCATCGGCCAAGCTTACCGTTACGGTTTATTACGATGATGGTTTGCGGCTGGTTCCTCAGGTGGCGCCGGAGGTCTGGACGGTTGGGAAGGCGTTTAACCTGAACGCGTGTCTTATGAAATTGGGCGTGGTGGTTGTGGGGGAGTCGATGGAGCTTGCCGCCACCATCACGACGCCCGACGGGAAGGAGGCTAAGGCCCATCTCTTTGACGACGGTGAGCATGGCGATGGGCGGCCGAACGACGGTGTCTTTGGGCGGTCCGTCAGGACGATTGATGTTGGCCGGCACAGAATACGGTTTCAAGCCAAGTACGAAATCGACGGTAAACATGTGGAGCGTCAGGCCGAAGCGATCTACTACGCGATTCCAAAAGAGAAGAGGGCTTATTTCGTCGGGCCGCCGACTTTTCGGACACTGGACTACGACGGCGACGGATTATTCAATTCCTTATCGATCGAATTTCCGGTGCACTATCCCAGGGGGTGGCGGATTGCCATCCACGCACGGCTTGAAGACGCAACCGGGAAGGTGATTAAACCTGACGTAACTGTGATGGCCATGAACATGGTCGCCAAGCAGGATCATGTTATTACGATTGGTGTCGAGAGCGAACGCATCGTTGGCCGGGCGGCGGACG
>JADFMZ010000252.1 GCA_022563615.1 Planctomycetota bacterium | reverse complement strand
GTAAGGACAAAGCTCGCCTTAGCCTCGGAGCCCAGACGCAATGCGGTGCGCGGTGAACCGTGGTACGGAATGCCCGTGATGACGATTTCGTTGCCGTCACGTGCGGCGCTCTCAATCCACGACGACCATTTGCGATGAATGTATCGCGTAGGCTGCCCCGCGCGAACGATTTCTGTCGGTTCAATGGCCAACAACTCGATTTTTTGGGACACCAGCGTCTGCGGGTCTTCCACCAGGTCTCCCGGCAGGCGCACGTGCTTGCGATCCAGCGCCCCGGCGCTGAGTTCGCCCTCAAGACGCTCATTTCCCCTGGCGTTCACCGCGACCAGTAGAATGTGCATCCCCAGGAATTGGTCGTTGAACAAGTGAGTCGCCCGGGAGAACGTGCTGCCCGGCGCAAAACCATCGATCCAACTGTCCTGCACGATCACGCGGCGCAGACCCGAGGGTATGGCCGCCAGGCAAGCCACGGAAAGAACGAGGACGACCACCCGATAACGAACTACGCCGGCGCCCAGACGGGCCAGCCATCGTTGGGACACAAACCGGCTTCCTGCCGAGCTTGACGCGGACACGAATCGGCTGGGCGCGATGATCGCCAGCATGGCGGGAATCACCGTTAGAGACCAGATCATGCAGAACAGGATGCCCACGGCGGTGAACAGACCAAAAGCCTGAACGGCTCCGATCGGCGACATCGCAAACGCAAGAAACGCGACGGACGTCGTTACCGAAGTCTTGACAACGGGCCTCCACATTTCGTGCATGGTCTTGTGCAGAACATCCAGATGTCCGGCGCCTCCCGGTACGGGCTGCATCGGAGTAAGACGCCCGACCGAAACAGCTTTTGGAACGGTCGAGGCGCCCGAAGATATCGCGCAGGCTGAAGCCCGCGGCTCAGTGTCGTCAGCCCGCGGGTCAGCGTTGTTGGAGTCCTTCAATCGTTCACGCAGAAGCTTGGTGTAACGCGAGAAGATATGAACCTCGTCGGCCACCCCCATGGCAGTCAGAATCACCGGCAGCACGGCGATCGTCAGGTACACCGGTACGCCGCACCACCCCATTAAGCCAAAGACCGTGACTAGGCACGCCCCGACCTCGATCAGCGGCAACATGGCAGCCGTGACGCTGCGAAATCCGATCATGAACACGATCGCCATGATCCCGATGGCGATCGGCACCAACCCGATATGTCGCCCAAGCCACACCCGCCATCCGAACAAGCCCGTCGGGGCTGAATCGACAGTCTCGTTTGAGTCGCTGTAGGTCGAGTGTCCCAGCAGGACCGTCGGCACGCCCAGATCCTCGAGGATGTGATGACCGAGCAATGCCTCTGCGACCGGTGCGCCGATCACGTCGATCCGTTCGGTCCCGTCAGCCAGGTCGGCGACCAGATCGCGCACCGTTGTGTAGAAGTCGATGCGGCTGGCACCGGCGGGTATGCCGACCAGAACGGCGGCGGACTGCCCGTCCCGCGAGACTACCGTTCCCAGGTAGATTTTGATCTCACGTAGATCTTTGCGCAGGCGCTTAAGATCCTCAGCCGTCTCGGGCATCGGTTCCAGGAAACGCCGGAAGTTCAGCGTGCCCGGCCATACGCGATCCGTGTGTTCTGTAGCCAGGCTGGATACGTTGGCCTCGCGAACGCCTTCGATTTCCGTAACGGCCCGCGTCAACTCCTGAACGAGCTTTAGCGTGTGGACGTTGTAGATGCCGTCTGGGTGGTCGGATTGAATGAGGATAACGATCGGATCCTCATTGCCGAACTGATCGCGGATCGCGCGATCGATATGGATCTCGGGCGCGTGCTCGGGCACCAGGGCATGACCGTCGGTACGCAGCTTCAAGCGAAGATTGCCCGGCGCGATCGCCAGCGTAATCAACAACCCGAGCGTGATGACCAGCCGAGGACGACGAATGGAAAACCGGTACAACCAAGCCAATGGTGATTCTCGCTGGGGTCCGACAGGGGCCTTGGATGGGGGCCGCGCGTGCTTGCGCGACCCCAACCACAGGCCCAACGATCGAAACCGAACCAATCCCCTTTGCCGGGGCTCGGCGACGATGCTACGCCCCTACCCAGGCGGCAACAAGTCGGATCGCTTGGGGCGATGACCATGCCTCGGTACCTGCGTTCCACACTTCTGCCGGGCCAATAGCCAGTGGGAATCGGCGTTTCTTGTTAAGTTAGGGGATATGGCGGGCCGGCGCCGGTTTTTTGCCGAAGATGAGGATTTTCCTTCCACTTCTGCTCGGCAACGGTTAGAATCGGGGAACCCTGCCAAAGCGGCGGGGAGTGAGAGTCGTCGGCACCAGGCATCGGGGGAGCACTTCGACCTCGTGGGCTACGAATGTAGGCGCTCGAGCTGGAAGCGCCGGGAAATCAGCCCCGAGTGCCATGCAAGACTGGGTGTATATCTTCGGCCTGATCTTCGTCGCAACCGGCGTCGCTCTTGTGACCGGTTGTTGGCGGTGGGTGTTTTCCGTCTTCCGGATTGCGCCTCGCCGCATGACCGTCGAGCGCTGCAAGTTGCAGGTCTCCGCCCCCGAATCCATCAATCGCGTCAATACGATCCTGAAAAGCTTTGCAGGCGGTTTCAACCGCATGATTACGGCGCGCTCCTACAAAGCGTGCCGGGGCTATTGCGACTCCCTCCCCGTCCTATACAGGCCGTTCGCTCACGAAGGAATGGCAATGGGGTATACGCTGCGACATCTGTTTCGGTATGACGCCGCAAACTTTGAGGAGCGGGTGGTCAAGCCCCGACCGGAGTTTCGCTACCTTTACTATGTCGGTCTGGGGTTCTGGTCCGGGATGCGCAACCACAGCCCGGCGCGACTGGCGCGCATTGTCGACGGCCTCGATCCGTTGCACCGCTATCTGTGCTACGACGGCTACGGCTTCAAGATCGCGTTTTTTGATTATCGAAACGACGCGAACAGCTTGCGGAGGCTTGATCGGCTCGAGGGGTATGCTACCAACGCCGCCTATCAAGGCGTAGGACGAGCGTTCTTCTTCCTGTACATGGATCAGCCGGATTTATGGACCGAGCACGTCGAAAAGCTTGGCGCCTACGCCAAAGATGCAGCCGCCGGCGCCGGATTGGCGGCTGTGTTTGTCCATCCCGATCAACTGGAACGGGCGCGAGCATTCGCGATGAGGCTGCCGGCCGCCTGGCGACCGCACTATCATTTGGGAATGTGTTTCGGGCTCAAGGCCCGGTCGCTCAACGACCTGAATCGGTTCGAGCGCGACTTGGCCCGGCTCGAGCCCGGTGTGCGCGAGGCTGTCTGTGCGTCGATCCGTGAGTGTGATCGTATCGAACTACTGGTGCGGTCCGAGCAGGGTGAAAACGGCTACCAGACATGGCGCGATCGGATGACGAACTGGATGACCAACCGCATCGAGTACCCGATTGCGAGCGTTCGAGTACCCCGGCGCCCAGCCCTCAACCCCCAGTTTCGGACTGTAGCGCGTGCGAAGAACCAATACGAGCCCCGTCCGTCGGCCGTCGCCAACATGGATCAGGTATTGCAACGCGAAAAGAGTCCAAGGCACTCCAACAAAACGGAACCACTAGCATGAGCCCGTACAATGTTTCCAGTGTCTTGGCCGTTCGCAAACTTGTTATGTCCAAGTGCCCGAACCTCTGCACAGACTGCATCTTTTCGCGCAGTGCTTACCTCAACAAGGGAGTTTGATTATGAGCGGTTTTGACGCAGCCCGGAATGAGATTCTCGAATGGCTTGCCGAAACGATCCAGATTCCGATCGACGAGCTCGACCTGGAAAAGCCGCTCAGCGAGATCGGACTGGATTCCCTGGATGCGGTTCACATGATTGCGACGATTGAGTCCATCATTCGCAAGGAACTGCCCGAGGACATCATCAAACGCATCACCTGCCTCAATGACATCTTCGAAATGATGCGCGACCGCATGGCCGCCGCCTGAACCCGGTTCGGCTGGGTCGGCTTCGACGGTTTCAAATCGCATGCCCGGGGATCCAGCCATGATCCGATCCTGCGGAACAAACCTGAATGAAATCAGATGCCGAAAACCATGGGTTGCCCGCCGACCCTGTCCAGACCCAGCGGGAGATTCGGGCATTGCTCGATGCGGGCGGACTTCGCCCACGCAAGCGTTTCGGCCAGCATTTTCTGATCGACGGCAATCTCATGCGGCGTCTGGTTCGAGCGGCGGAACCGGGGCCGGACGACGTTGTCTTGGAAGTGGGCGGCGGAACGGGCGGCCTGACCGATCTTCTCATCGGTCGCGTCGCACACGTGGTCTGCGTCGAAGTGGACACCCACTTGCATGCACTCCTGGCTGATCGATTCCGCGACCCCATTCGCAACCATCAGCTAACCCTGCTTCACGGGGACGTGCTTGAAGGCAAGCACCGGATCTCCGCTGAAGTGCTCAAAGCGGTCAAGACCTCGTGGGACCGACGACCGACGTGCAAGACGAGTGGCGGCCAGGTCAAGCTGGTGGCCAACTTACCCTATAGCGTTGTGACACCGCTGGTGATGAATCTGCTGGTGGATGAGCCGATGGTGCGAAGGCTGGTGTTTACCGTCCAGGCTGAGGTGGGCGAGCGCTTGACCGCGCAGCCGGGCAGCAAAGCCTACGGCCCGCTGAGCATCCTGGCCCAGGGGTTGTGTCGAATCAAAATCGTTGCCCGTGTTTCGGCCCGGTCCTTCTGGCCCCGGCCCGCGATCGATTCGCTGATGCTGCGGATGGATGTTCTGCCGGGTGGGCCAACATCTTCCACAGTTTCCTTGGAGCAAAGAGAATCTTTGCCCTCCCCGTCGTCTTCTCCGTTGCCTTCCCTGCCGCTTTCGCCGCTGCTGTCCGGGTTGCAATCCGATCGAGAGGCCCTGCGTCGATTCGCTGCGTTTGTGCGGGCCACATTCGACCATCGACGTAAAACGCTCCGCGTGGCGCTCGGGTACGTCCTGGATCAACGGCAACGCGATCGGATCTGTCAGCGATTTGATGGCACCCGTCGTCCGGAAGTATTGAACCTGCAGGAATGGCTGGCGATCTTTGAAACGCTGAATGACGAATCCTGAACCGGCAATCGGAAAGCCTATCCCAAAAATGTTGAACGGGTTGACAACCCGCACGTGCC
>JADFMZ010000251.1 GCA_022563615.1 Planctomycetota bacterium | reverse complement strand
AGTGGGATGTGAACATCTACAGCCTTTTAGATCGTGCTGTGGTGGAGTTCACGGCTAGGCGTAGCGGCAAGCGCGACTCTTTCGATCTTGAGGTGCTACGAACGATTGCCAAGCGTACGCTGGAGGAGAAGGTGACATGAACCAGCCACCGCCAACAATCATAACCCAGTGGCTTACGATGTAGAACACGGACGGAACAAACGTATCCCCCGCCCCCCGCAGCGCGGCGCTGTACGCAATCGCGACCGCGTCAAACACCTGAAACACGGCTGCGCACAGCATGATCCGCCCTCCGATCGCCACAACGTCGGGCTGATCAATGAACAGTCCGATCAGCGCCGGCCCTTTCAGCGCGTACAATAAGGACAGCGCCGACATATATCCAAGCGTAATCAACATCGCATAGCGCACTTCGCGGACGGCCCGTTCAGGATCGCCGGCGCCGATGCTTCTGCCCACAAGCGCGGTGATGGCGTGCCCGACGCCCATCGCGGGCAAGAATGCGATCCGCATGTATTGCCAAGCCGTGTTGGTGGCAATTAAATGGTTCGTGCCGAAGGTTCGGCCCACCAGAAGGTTCACGAAAATCGCCCAGACCACGACCTCGCAAAAGGTTTGCAGCCCGAATGGCAGGCCGACGCGTAGCAGATCACGCAAACGCCGCCACGACGGCCTCCACGAACGGCCCGGTGCAAACCGCGACGCGATCGCGGGACTGACCAGAACCAGTACGAGACGGACCGTGCGATAGATGACCGCCGCCAACGTGCCCCAGGCGGCGCCGGCGATTCCCTGCGGCTCGAAACCCAGATGTCCGAAGATCAGGACGTAGCTGACGACGACATTGACGACGTTGGCCTCGATGGCCGACCACATCGTCACCCAGGGGCGATGGATCCCGACGAAGAACCAGCCCAATCCATAGGCCGCGATCGTCGGTCCCGCCGTCAGCAACGCGACCCGCGTATAGGCTATTTCCATCTCTTGAACGTGCGGGGCGTGTCCGATCGCCTGAATCACCCAAGGCAACATCGGGCGGATCGCCAGCCCGATCAGGCCGAAACCGGCGGCGATGTACAGCCCCTGCCATGCATAGGATCCAGCCGAGGCATCATCTTTTCGACCCAGGCACTGGGAGGCAAACGTATTGACCATCATCGTAATGCCCATCCCCATAATCATGTAGGACCACATCACGATCTGAGAGGGCAGAATGGCGGCCTGAGCATCGGGAAGCTGCAGGGCCGTTATCATCATATAGTCCACCACGTCCATCACCGCGCGCGACGTGGCTGTTACCACCACCGGGATGGACAGGGCGATTACATTGCGCACCTCCGCCCGGCGCTCCAGGCGCTGGCGGAGGGATTGTTCATTCTTGTGTTCAACCCGTTCCATCTGCGTTCTCAATACCCGCGCGAAGGCCCGCGCGAGGGTACGGTCCCGTTCGAGGGGGGATTCATCGGCCCTTGGATACGACAATCAGCTTCAGGCGTGTCGATCTTGGAGCATATCCCGTTAACCCTTGTGCCACCGGTCTTCAACCGGCGTTAGCGCACGGGTTACAAACACGTGCCCCACTGATTGGGATAGACTCTCACCGAGAATACACACATTGAGTTCAAACGGCAACGGCCACAATTAGAGATCTCTCAATTATCCCCTATTCGTGTGCCGGACCGATCAATGTGAGCAGAGCAATGCGCCGCGATTCTCCTCCCAGCACCGTTTGGAAGAGTGCGTGGAGGGCAGTTCGAGCGTCACGATCGGGATCCGTTGCTCCACGCCGGCCCAGGTGCCGAAGCTGCCCGGCGTCGGGTATCCGATCGATGAAGAAACCGGGTAGCCATTAACGCGATGCATCGCCTCGGCGATCGCGCGAGCCGGACCGTCATGGTTGTTGCACTCCCGCCCGCCGCTGATCGAGTGGATCGAGATAATCCGCTGGGGTGGGTAGCGTCGAACAGCCTCGATCACCGCAAGCGTCTCGGGTTCGCCGCCCGGGCGTGTCCCGCCGAACATGCGGCTGCGTCGCGACGATAGCACCCAATTCTTCGTGGGAAAGTTGCGGTTCAGATCGATCCCGTGTGCGTTTCGACGTTTGCGACGTTCGTAACCGTCCGGGTTGACGATTGGAACAATCATCCAGCCGACGCCCTGCCCCGCCGTAGGATCACTGGAGAGATGTTCGATCAATCGACGTGCGACGAACACCCCCTTAGGCTCGTCGCCGTGGAAACCAGCCAGGATCATCGTCATGTTTTCCGCTGGCCCGGGACCAAGGTAAGCCTGGATGGCCCGACCCTCAACGGAGATTCCCAACCTCAGACACTTGAAGAACCCTTCATACACGCCCCAAGTTTGCCGCACTGGCGGGTTGAAGTAAAGTAGTAATACTGTATCAGGCGCTCGATCGGTTGGCGTTGATCGTTCTGGCAGTTAGCCGGGAGAATCGCAACGGCCGGCGCGACACCAATCGCCGTGGCGCGCAGGAATCTAAACACCGACCCCATGCAAACGCAATTGCTTCATCTGAGCGGTTCCTTCCGTGGTCGAACGATTACCTATGCCAAGCGGAAGCTGCTCTTCGGGACGACCTCCGAGGCAGACATTCGTTTTCCATCAGGATCAAGCGTGGCGGATCGACACGCGGAGCTCAGGTTCGTCGAGGCGGGCTGTTCCTTTTACCTCAAGGCGATCGACGGCGAAGTCTTCGTGAACCGACGGCAAATCGACGAGGTGATTCTGTCGCCGGAAGACCTAATCGAGGTTGGAATCGGCGGCCCCAAAATGCGATTCCGCATTCATACAGACGGCTGTCCGACCTGCAAACCGATCCGCCAGATGCTTCGTGACGCCCGCGAGATTCGAGGCACCGGCGGTCTCTTGGCCACCACAAGACTCGTTCGCCATGATCTTTTCACTCAGGCAACCTGGCGCCGAAAGAGCGGGCTCCTTCTGTCGGCGCTGCTTACCGTCCTGGTTGCGGCCTACTTGGGCGGGTGGATCGGAAGCGCCCAGATCGCCAGGCAGCACGAGACGCAGCGTCTCAAGCAGCTTGAGGACTACCAAGAAGCACTTGCCGGAATCACGGCGCAAATGGAGACCTTCCGCAGGGAGCATTCGGGGCACGTGTCGAAGGAGGAGGTTCAGGAACTGCGGGCCGATCTCGCCCGACGCGCAGCCGTTATCGACGTGCTGGTCGAACGAAACGCCGCCCTCAAGAAGGTGCTCGAGGTCTACAGCCGGGGCGTGTGCCTGATTCACGGCATCTATACCTTCAAGCGCCAACAGGGCGACCAGCTCATTCCAGTCGTCGGTCCCGATGGCGCACCGATCGAATTGGAATATCTGGGGTCGGGTTTTCTGGTGACCGCCCAAGGCCACGTCATCACGAATCGCCATGTGGCTGAGCCGTGGTGGAATAATTCGATGGTCGAGCCCTTGCTCGAACAAGGCCTGATTCCCCAGTTCATCCATCTGAGTGCTGTATTTCCCGACAGGCCGCCGGTTGCGGTGGATCCCTCCACGATCCGTCTCGGACAGGACGGAATCGACGTGGCTGTCTTCCGAGTTGCCGTTCAGGATGTGCCGGTGTTGCCGTTGTACTTGGGCGAGCTTCACGCGGCCCGTGGAGAACGTATCGTTCTATTGGGGTATCCTACGGGCCTCAATGCCATGCTTGCCCGCGCCGAAACGGATCTCGTGTCCGAGGTCCTGGCTGTGGCTGTGGATACCACGACGCTCATTGCCGAACTTGCCCGGCGAGGCGTGATCTCTCCGGTCATCACGCAGGGCGCCTTGAACGAAGTGCGGGAGCGAAGGCTCGTCTACGATGCAGAGACCACGTCCGGCGGTTCCGGTGGGCCGGTGTTCGGCCCCGACGGCATGGTCGTCGGCGTCAATTTCGCGGTCACCCGCGACTTCGGCGGCTCCAACTTCGGCGTCCCGATTAGATTCGCACAAGATCTTCTGCCATAGTCATCATCCTGGAGTGCATCCCATGACCGAGGCGGACCCTGACAACTGGATGACAAGGAGCCGACAATAACTGTGTCACCGCTGAAGATATTCTGGCTGATTTCCGCGATCTGCGTCTTGATCGTTGGAGCGCTGTCGCTGGTTTGGCCGGCGGCGCTTTGGGCGTTCGTAATCCTCGGACCGCTTATCCTGCTCGGGATCTACGACAGTAGCCAGCGCTCGCACGCAGTGATCCGCAACTTTCCGGTCATCGGCCGCGCCCGCTACTGGATGGAAGCCATCCGACCGGAGATTCAGCAGTATTTCGTCGAGTCGGACACCTCCGGACGACCGTTCAGCCGTGAGTTCCGGAGTGTGGTGTACCAGCGGGCAAAGGTCGCGACGGACACACGCCCCTTTGGCACCATCCGGGATCTGGACGAGGTGGGCAGCGAATGGATCGCCCACTCGCTGACGCCGAAACATCGGCCCGAACAAGAGCCGCGAATCCTGATCGGAGAAGGGCGCTGCGAAAAACCCTATGCCGCGTCAACCTTGAACGTCTCAGCCATGAGCTTTGGCTCGCTCAGCAAGAATGCCATCCTGGCGCTAAACGGCGGCGCGAAACTCGGCGGCTTCGCCCACAACACCGGCGAGGGCGGCATCAGCCCGTATCATCTCGAGCCCGGCGGAGATTTGATCTGGCAGATTGGAACCGGATACTTCGGCTGCCGCACCCCCGAGGGAAACTTCGATCCCGACGAATTCGCCCGCAAGGCCAAGATCGAGTCGGTCAAGATGATCGAGATCAAGTTGTCGCAGGGCGCCAAGCCCGGACACGGCGGAATCCTTCCGGGGGCCAAGGTGACGCCCGAGATCGCTCAGATCCGAGGCGTTCCAATGGGGCAGGATGTCATTTCACCGCCCTATCACCGAGCCTTTTCCACGCCGAAGGGGCTGCTCGATTTCATCGTACAGTTGCGCGAGCTGTCGGGCGGCAAACCGATCGGCTTCAAGCTTTGCGTCGGGCAACCGAGCGAGTTTCTGAGCATTTGCAAGGCCATGGTCGAGACCGGGATCGTCCCCGACTTCATCGCCGTTGACGGAGCGGAGGGTGGGACCGGCGCCGCGCCGATGGAGTTCTCCAACTCGATCGGCATGCCGCTGACGGATGGACTGTTCTTCGT
>JADFMZ010000250.1 GCA_022563615.1 Planctomycetota bacterium | reverse complement strand
AGACAACAACCTCGCCGTCCTCATCTCCAATGAAGACCTTGCCGTCCACGACATAGGGCGATCCCCAGATCGCCGACAGGAGGTCGTGTTTCCAGTTCAGCTTTCCCGTATGGGCGTCCAGGCAGTAGAGATAGCCGCTCAAGTCGGCGGCATAGAGCAATCCATCGGCAACAGCCACCGTGGACATGGAGCGGTGGAAGTCCTTTCCACCGAAGTGCCACACCTGGGCACTACCGGTCACGTCCCCCCGCAAGGTGGCGTCGATGGCGTACAGGTGGCCCACGCCCTCGCCGTGCTCCGGGTCCTGCCCGACGCACAGGTAGACCCGGTCATGCTGAATGACCGGCGTGGCGATGATGTTGTTTCGGGTTCCCCGCCCGCCGAGCACCCACTTCGAGTCCTTGGGATTGAGGTCGAACTTCCAAAGCAGCTTTCCCGTTTTGGGTTCATAAGAATAGCACCAACCGTCGCCGCCGCCGAAGATCACCTGCGGCCGGCCGGCGATGACGCCGTAAGCCGGAGACGACCACTGCCCATGAAGCACCCGGTTGCCCGGGTGACCCGCCTCCCAGAGGATCTTGCCGGTGTTCTTGTCCACGGCGATGAAGTCCGGGGCGTCAGGGTCAGGGATGTTCAAGTGCCCTTCGTCCACGCCGTTCGAGGTGGTGACGAAAATGATGTCCCCCGCTCCGACCGGCGAGCAGGTGGCCAGGTTGTGCGGGAAGACATCCAATTCCGTGAACATATCCAGAACCCAGATAAAATCCGCGTCCTGTTTTTCCTTGTATTTTTCATTTTGATAGGGGCCGTCGTTCTTGCCGTCGAGAAATCCGTTCACGTCGGCGCAGATCAACTCGCATCGGTTGCTCACGTAGTAGATCCGATCGCCGTCCACGTAGGGCGAGGAACAAATCCCCTGCTCAGGCCAATCGTTGACGCGCCCCGTCGGCATCTTGTCGTGGGTGGCCTGCCAGAGAAATTTGCCCGTCTTTTCCTCGAAGGCCAGAATCACGCCTTTGTCCCCGGTGATTTGGGGCCGATAGTGGTGGTTGTTGTTGGTGCCGATGAAGATCTTTCCGTTGACGATCACCGGGTTTCCATAGGTCTGCGACCCCAGCGGGACCGACCACTTGATGTTCTTCTTCGTGCCAATGTCCCACGTAGCGGGGATGTTCCGTTCGCCCGACACCATGTTGCGATCCCTGGACCCGCCCCACATGGGCCAATCTCCGCGTTTCGCCTTGGCAAGCGGCTCCGCGTGCGCAGTTGCGGTCAGACCCAGCGCCAAAACCAACATCAAAACATGCGATAGTGTCCGTCTATTCATTGCGCGTCACCTGATAGTTGTCAAAAAACACCGAGGAGCCTGGTTTGCCTGGCCTTGTCCCTTTGGAATAGGCGTACAATCCGGGGCTTCCCTCACGGTTGGGGTTGGGGTCGATCATCTGAATCATCCAGTCGGCGGGCTCCGGCTGCTCCCGCAACCAGACCTTGCCCCGCACCAGGGCTGTATCGCCCTGCAAATCCACACTGATCTTGGCCCGATACCAGGCATCTCCGTTCCACTCGTAGGGCTCTTCAACCTGAACCCTTGGGATCGGCGAATAGGACACGAGGCGAAGGCGCTTTTCATACCCGAGCAAAATGAGCTTGTACCGACTGTTGATCAGACCCATGTCGGAAAGCACCGGCCGGCGCCCCGCCCTGGGCGAGGCAAGAAGATCAGCCTGAACCGTGTAGCCCGCCGTAACCGGCGATCCACTGAAAGAGCGCATTCGGCTGTATGGCGCCGACGGGCTCTTGGCCATCTTGTGCAGCACTCGACTGCCGTCTTTCTCGATGATCTCGGTGCGAAGGTCCACGCCGATCCAACCCGGCGGCTGCGTACCAAGCGCCATGCCGTCGAACGATTCCTGGATCGGCAACGGCGGACTGATTCGCACTCGCGCTTCGCCGGTCAAACCCTGAGCCTCTGCGCGAACGACGCCAGCGGAATAGGTATGATCCGAGGCGGGAACGAACAAGCCGGGTTTGATGAACGCGCCGGCTACGCCATGCACCGACCACTTCGCCTCGCCCGTACCCAGGGCCCGTCCATTGGCGTCAAAGAACTTCGCCACGAACGACAACTGCTGGCCGGGGGCCAGGATGACATCCATCGGAACCACATGCAACGTGGCGGGTCGCGATGAATCGACCGCAATCTCGGGCGCCAGCGGCGGAATGGTCACGGCCTGGGACAACCGTTCCCCGGTTCCCAGACAATAGGTGTCATAAGCAGTCATGAAGTAGACGCGGCCGTTGGCCACGATCGGCGACCCGTTGATATCCACCACGGTCTCACCCCGGGGAGCAAACTGCTCGACGTCCAGCTCCTCGCAGTGGTCTCCCGCGTCACGAAGGATTAGAAACCGGCCGTTGACCTCTCCTGCGTAGATGACGCCGTCGGCGGTGACCACGGGAGAGCCCTTCATCACCCGGCCGAGCTTATGCTTCCAATACTGCTTGCCCGTGCGGGCATCGAAACAGAGCAAGTTGGCTGAGTTGGTCACCGTATACAGCCGGCCGTTGGCCAAGGCCGGTGAGGAATAACCCGCGGTGATCCCGTCGTGTCGCCAGACCACGCCGCTGTCCGTAATATCTCCGACTTTCGACCCGTCCAGACACACGACGCTTCCCATTTCGGTGGTCGAATGATTCTCTTCGCTGTGGGTGACGTAGACATACTTGCCGTCGACCACAACGGAAGTGTTCAACCCGCGTTTAGCCAGCTTGAACGACCAGATTCGTTCGCCGGTTCGAGCCGACATGCCGTAGACGTGACCGTCGGCGTTACCGGCGATCAGCAAACGCCTTCCGTTGATTACCGTGATTACGGGCGTCGAATAGGTGGTGTCGAAAGGCTTGCCGCCCGGCTGAGACCACCACTCCACCTGGCCGGTATGCTTGTTGAAGGCCACGTAGCGGTGGCCCGATTTTCTCTTGCCGGTGTTCCAGTTGGACAGGATGTACACGTAACTGATGATCAACCGGTCCTCGTCCACAATGGGTGTTTGAAGCCGGCCTCCGTAGCCGCTGTAGCGCGCAAAAGTTTCTCCGAGCGATTGCTTCCAGAGCACCTTCCCGTCACGGCTCAAGCAAAAAAGCTCACCGCCGGTGCCGTGCGCATAGACGTTGCCCGTTTCAGGATCACCCACGACGGCGGTCCAGCCCAGGCGGGCCTCGACGATGTCGGTATGGAACACGTTAAACTTGTGTTCCCATAGGGTTTGGCCGGTGTCGGCGTCCAGGCAAATCACGCGTTCGCCAAGATGCTTGTTCTCACCGGTCGGTGTAATGGCGTAAAGTCGCCCGTCCATCACGATGGGTGTGGTCCTGCCGCCCACCGGAACCTTCCAGACCAGGTTTTCTCCGTCGGTGGACCAACTTGTGACGGGAGCGCGCTCGCGCGTCATCCCGGTTTGCTCGGGCCCCCGCCAGGAAGGCCAGTCGTTGCCCCGCCCCGGAGTAGCCAGCGTCGCAAGAATGATGAGGGCGTTGAGCAAGACCCTATCCCATTTAGCTATGTGGCACCGGTTTTCAACCGGTGAAACGCACGGGTTGCAAACCCGTGCCACACTCATTGGGATAAACTCTAAGGTTCGAGCCGCAGGCTTCAGCCTGCGCGAATCTACGAAAGCAAAGAGAATCTTAGTTCTCCCCCGGAAACCCGGTGTCACGCAACTCATTTTTCTGGAAGCTCCAACCACCGCTCTGTGGGTCGTGACTATTTTCACACACATTCTAACGATCATTCCGTATCAGTCGGCGGGCCTTCATCTCAAACCGGGGCAGCGATCCCGCCGACACTAACGTCACCCTCGGCTTGAAGTGGAAGCGATCCCTCACCGACGTTTCAATCCGGTGCGCAAGATCACCCGCGTCCCGCTCGGGATCAGGCTCCACCTCAATGTGCAGATCAGCCATCGATCCGGCTCGATCGACCACCAACCGGAACTCCGAAACCTCCCGATACTCTCGCAGGAGCCCCTCGATAGCCGACGGGAACACGTTGTTCCCGCGAATGATCAACATGTCGTCGAGTCGCCCTCGAATGCCGCCCTCGATCCGAGCGAACCATCGACCGCACCGACAACGATCGCGCGTCAGCAGAACCTGATCCCCGGTGCGATATCGGATCAAGGGGCTGCCCCGGCGACCCAGGTTGGTCAGCACCAGCTCTCCAACGCGCCCGTCGGGAAGCACTTCGCAGGTGGTCGGATCGATCACCTCAGCCACGAACTCGCTTTCGATCACGTGCAATCCGCCCGGCGCCTCGACGCATTCAAACCCGTAGGCCCCGATCTCCGTCATCCCCACGTGATCGATGACGCGAGCGCACCAGTCCTCTTCGATCCTGGATCGCACCGCCGGGATGCTCCCTCCCGGCTCGCCGGCCACGATCAGCAACCGGACCGACGACGACCGCAGGTCGATCCCCTCGCGGTCGGCCACCTCCGCCATCCGCAACGCATAGGTCGGCGTACAGCAAACCACCGTCGCGGCATGATCCAGCATATACTCAAGCCGGGCCGTTGTCGTCATCCCGCCTGCGGGAAGACAAAAGTTACCCAGTTCGGCCGCCGCTTCAAACGCCGCCCAAAACCCGATGAACGGACCGAACGAGAAGGGGAAGAAAAATCGATCGCCGTAGTCGCCGCCCGCCCAATCGGCGACGACCATCTCGGTGAAGGCTTCGCCGTAGCCGGTGCTGCCGCGCGGGTTGGGGAGGAGGACGACGTAGCCGCGGGCGGCGAGGGCGTGGAACTCGGTCAGGGCGCGCGAGCCGGGGTGGTAGCTGTGGGGGCCGCCGTGGACGTTGACGGCGAGGGGATAGCGGCGGCCTCGCTTGTAGCCGGGCGGGTAGATGACGAAGGACTCGATGGTCAGTCCGTCGGGCGCCTTGCAAGTGGTGCGGCGAATGGCGCCGAGGTCGACTTGTGCGAGGAAGCCGTCGTTGGCGTGCGAGAGGTTGGTCTCGCGCCGGCCGTTGGCGAGGTCTGCCGTGTAGAGTTCCCACGGCCGGTTGGGCCAGACGGCGGTGAAGACGGCGCGCTTACCGTTGGGAGTGAGGGCGAACGATTCGATCTGGCGCTCGCCGTCGAGGACCTTCTGCGGGTC
>JADFMZ010000249.1 GCA_022563615.1 Planctomycetota bacterium | reverse complement strand
CCACCACCGTCCCTCGGCCTCTGTTTCTGTGGAATCGACGAACACCAGGCCCAACTGCTCCCACCGCGGCGGCGCTAAGATCGATATGAACCCCACGGAAGGGCCGATGATGTTGTCCACCACGCCGTCCTGGCCGTCCACGCACCCGTCAGTCGTGCCTAAAGTCGCATCTCCCGGCTCGAAACTCTGCTGGTCATTAAATGCGTTCGGGTTGGGGCCGGGTACGATCGTCATGTCGGAGAAGGACTGCCCGACCTCATCCAAGTTGATGACCGGAATACCTGCGGTCGGATCAGCAAGAATGCTGTTGCCGCTGCTCAGAATCACCACTCCACCGTTGAGGAACTGTCCTGGTGCTTCCAGAACACCGACAGTCATACCGGCCGAATCGGTACGCGGGAAGCCAAAGGCCAGTTCGCTCTTCCCATCCCGATCGGCGTCCGGAATGAGTGTCACGTCGGCCAGACCGTCTGTATCGTTGGAGTCGTCGGCCGTGCGAATGCCCGTCAGTGTCACACCCTTTAAACCCGATGTTCCCACCGAGTTGAGGTTGAACGTTCCGCGTAGCTTAGCTTCGCCGCCGCGGCCGTAGATGATGTAGGCCTCGCCGGGACCTACACCGCTTGGGTTCACGAAAAACGGCTTGCCATATCGCGCGGCGATCACGAATTCGTCGTTGCCGTCGCCGTTGAGATCGCCGGCCGTTGTAAACGACGTGCCCGCATTGTCCTCGAAGTTGACGCCGCCGAAGATCGCCCCCTCAAAAACCGGCGCGTTTTCCGCCAGCGAACCGAGCCAGAGAATGCGCGGCAGCGTCGAAACCCGAACCAGCGACGGCGCCGACTGCTGAATGGCGGACCCGTCGATGACGTTGAGCCGGAC
Organism: Planctomycetota bacterium; assembly: GCA_022563615.1. GTDB lineage: Bacteria > Planctomycetota > Phycisphaerae > UBA1845 > UBA1845 > JADFMZ01. The sequence goes on along the minus strand of JADFMZ010000249.1, from coordinate 4,284 downwards.
ACTGATCTCAAAAAGGCCTGACGCGCTGCTCGTAAACGTCGCGGAGGTTGCGGTGATGGCCGCGCCGCTGAGGATGGCGATCTCGCCGCCGAACGTCAGACCCGATTCAGGATCGATCCTCTGGGCGAAGACATCCACCGTACCGGCGGAATCCGGGGCGCTGGTGGTCCAGCGCACCTCCACTGAGTCCCCCGGGGCGACGGGCAAGGCGCCGCTCGGGGCCGTCACAACCAGCGTCACCGTACGAACCACGACGACCTGTCCGTCCGCATATCTCGTGATCGGTGCGTTGATGCCATCGAGGATCTTCGCGCCGATGTTATACGTGCCTTCCGCCAAAACCGTCGGGAAGGGTACCAACAGTGTCTTTTTTGATTCCGGCGCGAGGCTGTCCGTAGCCAATGAGACAAAGCCGTTGCCGGCGTCTCGATCGTCGTCGTAGAACACCTCAACGATGCCCGCAGCTCCGGGCTCGCGAACTTGTGCTTCCACCCGGATCGTGAACCCTTGGTTGCGAAACAGACCCACATCGGCCGTACCCGGTGCAAGAAAGGTTAGCGTCGGCACCAGCGGCTCATCCTCCTCGAGGATTCGCACGATCGGCCCGCGCCCGCCGCCGTTGGGGATGGTTACGATTCGATCTAGCTGCCCTCGTACTACGGTGGTGGCCACGGAAACCCCGCTGTCTGTGGCGGAAACGCCGAGCTCGTAATCCCCCGGCTCAAGCTGCCCGGTAGACCAGGTGAAGCTGCCGACGTTGCTGGTACCCAAGGCCAACTGCGTTCCGAGCTCCGCCGGTGAAGCATTGCGCGAATCCGTCGCCGTCAGATAGAACAGTCGCCACTGGACTCTGTTTTCGGGGTCTCGGGCGTCGAAGCGAATGACGACCTCCGCACCACGATCCACCTCCGTCACCGCGTCGGCAGGGAGAATGAAGCGCGGGTCGGGGGGCCCCTCGACCTGGATGACCGCTTGGCTCTCCGCGATTTCCTGTCGCGAGCCGATGGTGGCCACCACGCCGACGCGATAAGAGCCGACCGTGTCCACCAGGAAGTTGAAGAACTGATTGGTGCCGGGCGGCAGATCGGTAGCAATGATCACGCGGTCCCCGATGGCAGCGCTGCCGGGTATGGCATCGGCCACGGGCACATAAAAGCCCTGGATGTTGTCCGGCACGCCCGTCACGGTGTACCGAATGGCCACCGGCAGATCGCCCAGCGACAGGCCGAAGCTCGTCGTCGGTGAGACGATTTGGGCCGTGACATCCCCGACCCCCGGTGAACCGCCGGGATCATCGCCGCCGTCATCCGTGGGGTCCACTCCTGGGCAGCCGGTCATCACCGCCAGAAGGATCAGCCCAAGTCCGGCCGCCGACCGGAAAAACAAGCGACACGCTTTGATACCATAAGCCGCAACGTCCATTGCCGGGTCACTCCGAAATCCACTAAAATACGGGGGGTGCGGCCGTGCACGGGGTACTCGTACACGCAGCCAACGCGGAATATTCACGCAGCACGCCCTGCCAGTTATACGGGTCGAACAAGCGTTCTGTCAACAATGGCGTCCCAATCCTTCGCCTTTGGGGCCGAACTCGTTATGGGGCCAACCGCTGCATTCGGCCCGGCTGGACCCGGTTGGGGTGGTGGATTTGCCCGGTACAATGCGAGTCTGCGCACGGTGCGTCGCCGATGCTTGTCCGGCAGTAGGCTCCGATCGTAGATTTACGGACGTAAAGAACGCGGGCCAAAAATCCCCCCGAGGGGCTCAACGGGACAAAATGATGAGCGGAACCCATGCGTATAGAGTCTCATAACCCGCCGCTCCACATGGAAGCCCCTACCAGCTTCGACGGCTTGCGCGTTCTGGTGATGGGCCTGGGACGGTTTGGCGGTGGTGTCGGCGTGACGCAATGGCTCGCCGCGCAGGGCGCGTTCGTTACGGTTTCCGATCAAGCCGACCCGGAATCACTCTCCAAATCGCTCGATGCTCTTGCGGACTTGGACGTAACGCTTCACCTCGGCGGACACGACTTCGACGACCTGAACGGCGTGGATTGGGTCGTCGTCAATCCCGCGGTTCACAAGACGCGATCGACATTCTTTCAGGAAGTCGTTCGACGCAAGGTTCCCTGGACCACTGAAACGAACCTGTTTTGCCGGAACTGTCGAGGCCGAATCATCGGCGTCACCGGAAGCTATGGTAAAAGCACGACCTGCGCCATGCTGGCCGACGCACTCCGCGCAGGCCTTCGCGCCGGCGACGTCCACTACACGGGAGTCCATCTGGGCGGCAACATCGGCCGATCCCTCTTGAACGACCTGCCGGGCATTAGATCCGAAGATCTCGTGGTGCTCGAACTGTCCAACGCCCAACTGGAGGATCTGCCTCGGATCGGTTGGGCGCCGCCGATCGCCGTCATTACGAACCTTTGGCCTCATCATCGAAACCGCTACGATGGATTCGCCGCCTATGTGGACGCCAAGTTGAACATCGTTCGCCATCCTTCAGGCGATAATATCGTGATCGCCGGCGATCTTGACCCTGAGGCGGATGGCATGCTTCGCGTTGTACTGGGTGATCGGTTCGTAGAGTTGTTACGTGTGGAAGCGCCATCGAGGCCTGTCCAACTGAAGGTGCCCGGTGCGCACAATCAGGCCAACGCCGCGTGCGTGCTGACCATATGCCGACATCTGGGTCTGGATCGGGAGGTCGTGCGAGAAGCGTTGCGCTCGTTTGGCGGCTTACCCCATAGGCTTGAGTACGTGCGAACGATTGAGGAAGTGGATTATTACAACGATTCGAAGTCAACCTCGCCGGATGCGACGATCGCAGCCCTGAAATCCTTCGATCGTCCGGTGGTGGCCATCCTGGGCGGAAAGCAGCAGAGCGAAGTGCCTTGGACCGCTCTGACGGAGGTTCTGGCCGATTCGTGTCGGGCGGTCATCTGCACGGGGCAGTCAAGCGACTGGTTGGCAAAGATGATCCGAAAACAGGTCGGCGACTCGGATGAACCACTTCATCGAGTCTCCATCCACGAGACTGGAACGCCGGCCGATGCCGTTCTGATTGCACGATCCTGCTCCAGACCGGGGGACGTCGTCCTGTTCTCTCCCGGCGCCCCCAGCTTCGACGCCTTCGCCAATTATGCCGACCGAGGCGATCATTTCGTCAAGCTCATCCATGCCTTGACAGGCTCCAGCGCGGCTGTGGCGCCGAGTGAGCCGACACCGGGTCAGCCCACGCGCCGATAGACATACAAGACGCGGCGCAATTTCCTTCCCTCGCAATCCAGCTCGTAGGGGAACGGCTCCTGCGCCCGTAGTGGCAATCCCCCGAGAATCCTGCCGGCGTCTTGCAGTTCATCCTGGCCTACCCGGGCCGTCTTGTAGGCTATGAACCAGCCACCCGGGTCGAGCAGCCTGGCGGCGCCGGGCAAACATCGGGGCAGCCGGCCCGCGGCGCGGGTTACTACCAGCTCAAAGGACCGACTGGGTCGCCAATGATCGGAATGGGCGTGCTCCAAGCACAGGTTGCTCAATCCGATTCGATCCGCGATTTCTCGGATGAACTCGATCTTCCTGCGGGTTGCGTCAATGGCGGTTACGCGCCAGTTCGGTTGCAGAATCGCTAGTGGAACGGATGGAAAGCCCGCGCCGGTTCCGATGTCCAAGACCGTTCGCACGGCAAGCCCGCATTGCTTCACCCACTTCAGCAGCGCCAGCGAGTCGGCATAGTGTTTGATGGCCGCCTCGACAGGTTGAATGATGCGCGTGAGGTTCATCACCCGGTTGGCTTCGACCATCAACACAAAGTGCGTGTGGAGTCGCTCGATCCGGGAACGGGTCAGCGGGATATTCCAACGCGCCACGGCCGTCGTCAGCGTGTTTTCAAACAAGTTGAAGCGGGGCGAAAGGGGCGTTGTCACATTGCCGTCTGCGAGTCGTGGAGTTTTTGAGGGGATTGTGCAGACCATGTACGGTCATGTACCGTAACTACACGACTCCGGTGGGACACAATGCAGGTTCTTCCCTCTTTCGATCCGGCTGCGGATCCTCAAGCAAGTCTTCGTACCATTGGAGATAATCCCGCACCTGACGCCGTAGGTCAAATCTGCGCTGTGCGTCTTTGGCGGCGTTTTCACCCAGTAGGCGGCGTAAGGCGTCGTCACTCAGCAGCCGCAGGATCGCCGTTGCCATTATCTCAGCCGCACCGACGGGCACTAGAATCCCCGTTGCCTCGTCCTCGTCGAATGCGGTGGGAACGGGAGATTGCGCCCCTATGGCA
>JADFMZ010000248.1 GCA_022563615.1 Planctomycetota bacterium | reverse complement strand
TACATACCCCAATGGATGTGAAGCGGATAACGCTCGCGTTTCGATTGCACACCATGGGCCCTGTGAAGAGTTTTGCAGTGAACTGCTCGGCATGATGCCCTGCGCTGGTGACCGATTCTGCCTGTTTCCCGAAGGAACCTGTGACGACGGTGTTCACTTCGGAGTTTGCACGCCGATTCCCGACGCGTGCCCTGAAATCTACGAGCCAGTATGCGGCTGCGATGGCCGGACGTACGACAATGAATGCTTCGCAAGCAGCGCGGGTGTGTCGGTTGACTATACTGGCAAGTGTAGACGCATATGTGGAGGGTTCACCGGCAATAAATGTGAAGAGGGTGAGTTTTGCAGGTTCCCTCTGGGCATCTGCTCCGACGCTGCGGATCACACGGGTGTGTGCATGCTCATTCCAGACGCGTGCCCCAGGGTTTACGATCCAGTTTGCGGTTGCGACGGCGTGACGTACGGCAACGGGTGCGAAGCCGATGCAGCGGCGGTGTCCATACTGCATCTTGGACTGTGCAAAGACCAACCCTGTGCGGCCACACGAACCCTTGCCGACGCCTCAAACGTGGATGCGTTACGCTCTTACTGCCCCACGGTTCCGATCAAGGTGACTATCCTGCTCGCTCCGCCCAACGAGGTTACGAGCCTCGGCGTTGAAGATGCACCGCCGGCCGGTTGGATCGTTACCAACATCAGCCACGAAGGAGCGTTCGACGCCGCAAATGGAAAAGTGAAATGGGGACCGCTGTTTGCCCCGTACCCACAGGCGGTAAGCTACGAGGTCGCCCCCGTCGCTGGTGACGAAGCTCTCGCGTGCTTTACAGGCACGGTTTCGCTGAACGGTCTGAACGAACCGATTTGTAGCGATCGGTGCCTCGGGCTGTCGTGTCCAACGCACATGGCGGCGGACCTTCCACAACCCGCGTGCCGGGGCTGCCCAGCAGGGGACTGTTCCGCCTGTGACGAGGGTGTCTGCCGAAACGGGCAAGTGAGTTTGTGTGAGGTGGTCGGGTACGCCTGCGCTTGGAAGACAGGGTGCAACGACGACCTAAGCGGCATGACGCGCGCCGCCTACATCTGGCGCAGCGGCGAGTGCTACTGTCGGGATGAGGCGCGGCAAGATTGGTTCCCCACCAACTGCCCGCCGCCCGACTCCAGCCACTGCGGCGACGTCGGATCAATTGGAACGTCGCCCCTTGCATCAACGGCATCGCCACTCGCAGGTGACGCAGAAGACGGCGCGGTCGCCGATGTGATGCAAGCGGACTCGGGTAGCGCGGTCCAACCGGCGCCACTGCCTGGTTTGCGTCTTTCCCGCCGGACACGCACGGGAACCGTCACGATCGAGGCCCCCGCAGGAACTTCCGCCGTGGCTTTGGAGGTCTACATTCCAAGAGGTTGGCAAGTGACCACCGTCAGCGAAGCCGGGGCGTGGGACGCATCCCATCACAAAATCAAGTGGGGGCCGTTCTTTGAGGATGCCTCGCGCACGGTGGCGTTTACCGTTCGTCGGTCGTTGCGCGATGTGACACCCACACATACCAAGCTTTCTCGCGAGCCCCGCGAAAGGGGCTTTGCCGCAACGGTCTCGCTTGACGGCGCCAATCAACCCATCGTCATCGAATGGTAGTGCCTCGTCACACGTAGTCTTGCGGGTTTTCGACCGCCAAGGGAGGGCGAGTCCTGTAGGGTCCGCCGTGCGGACCATCTTTAGGATGAACCCGGCTGGTGGTCCGCACGGCGGACCCTACGACTACGACTCAACGGGGCAGCGGCTCAGCAGGAGCTTCTTCCTCCGGCGGAACAACCCGTACGTTTAAGGTTGACCAGGCGTCAGGCTGCATGGGGTACCCCGCCCGAACGGCTTCCTATCTCCAACCGATTTCGCTATGCTGATGATATCGGTCGGCTGTACGGTTCATGACGTCTGCGTGCACCCTGAGTCGCGGGGTCTCGGCCCGGGGAAGTCGGTCGGATTGGATCATTCGAATGAATGTTGGATCGCCAACCGGGATGCGCCTTCACCATGCCTGATTCACCGCGCGTAGCGCTGGTCTCTCTGGGCTGCGCCAAGAACCTCGTGGACTCCGAGAAGATGCTCGGGTTGCTGGCTGAAGCCGGCTGCGCCGTCACGGCCGATGAAGCCGACGCGGACGTGATCGTCATCAACACGTGCGGATTTCTCGAGGCATCACGAACCGAGGCCCACCAGGTCATCCGGGAGGCGATCGCCCGCAAGCGCGACGGCACGCTCAGGCGTGTGGTGGTAGCCGGCTGCCTCGTGCAACGCGACCAAGGCGATATCCTTAAGTGCATCGACGGGGTCGACGCTCTGGTCGGGGTCAACAACCGCGACGACGTGGTTCGAGCGGTGTTGGGTAACGGCGCTCGAATGCCGAAATCCATCAGCCTGCCTGTGGTCACTGGCAATCAAGCCGTTGATGGCGCGCACCGGACGACCGACGTCTATCTTTCGGACTATCACCCGTTTACGCAGATCGACACAGCCCGACTGCGGCTAACGCCCCGGCACTATGCCTATTTGCGCATCAGCGAGGGCTGTGATCAGAAATGCACCTTCTGCACGATCCCGTCGATTCGTGGCCCCATGCACGGCAAACCACCCCGCGCGGTCCTGGAGGAGGCGAGAGAACTAGTTAGTGACGGCGCTGTTGAGATCAACCTAATCGGTCAGGACACCACCAGCTACGGGCTAGGCGAGGATAAGTTCGACGTCGGCCTGGCGGGGCTCTTGCGCCAACTCAACGCGGTGGACGGGCTCGAATGGATACGGTTGATGTACGTCTATCCATCCGTCCTGACGGACGAGATGCTGGACGCCATCGCCGATTGCGAGCGGGTGTGCAAGTACATTGACATTCCGCTCCAGCATATTCACGACCGGGTGCTCAAGGCTATGTACCGCCGGATCGACCGGAGCGGAACCGAACGATTGCTGCAACGAATCCGCGAGCGCATTGACGGCGTAGCCATCCGAACCACGATGATCGTCGGCTTTCCCGGCGAGACCGATCAGGAGTTCGAGGATCTGGTTCGGTTCATCCGAGAGTTCCGCTTCGACGCTCTCGGAGCCTTTGTTTACTCGCAGGAAGCGAACACGCCGGCCGGTCGCATGAACAACCAGATTCCCGACGCGGTCAAGCAGCAGCGCTTGCATGAGTTGATGGCAGCCCAGCAGGAGGTCGCCTTTGCACTGTCGGACGAACGGGTCGGTGCAGAGCTGGAAGTGTTGGTCGAAAAGCGTGCGAAGCCCAACGAGGTCGTAGCCCGCCACCGAGGCCAGGCGCCGATGGTTGACAGTGTCACCTATGTCCACGATTGCGACGCATCACCAGGCGATTTCGTCACCGTGAGTTGCGTGGGGCGACGCGGTTATGATCTGATCGCCCAACCGACACGGGTGGGGCAATGATGATCCGCACTACGCCCGGCAAAGAGAATCTTTGCACTACCCGGTAGAGAGGATCTTTGTACTACTCGGCTAATAACTTATCTCAATGAGTGTGGCACGGGTTTGTGACCCGTTCGTTTCACCGGTTGAAAACCGGTGCCACAAAGACTAATGGGATTAGGTTCTAAGATAGTCTTTGCATTACCCGGTGGGCCGATCCGTCCATGAAACCGATTCTGAACCTGCCGAACCAGATCACGATAGCCAGGCTCGGCCTGGCAATCGTCTTTTTTGTGCTGCTTTCGCAATACGCCCAGCGAACGCCGAACCCCTGGATGCTGGACGTCGCGGCTGCGATCTTCATCGTCGCTGCCGTCTCCGACATCCTCGACGGATACCTCGCCCGCAAGTGGGGGCAGGTGACCTCTCTCGGCAAGGTGCTTGACCCTCTTGTGGATAAGGTCTTGGTCTGCGGCGCGTTCATCCTATTTGTCGGTCCCGGCTTCGTCGATCAGGACGGCAAGAACGTGACGGAGGTCCACTCCTGGATGGTCGTGTTGATTGTCGGTCGGGAGCTATTGGTCACGGGGCTACGTGGCTTTAACGCCACCAACGGCAAAGTATTCGGGGCGTCCATCCACGGAAAGTTGAAAATGTGGATGCAGAGCATCGCCGTGCCGGCGATCCTGCTCATCATCGCCCGTGAGCCGACCTGGTCGATGGGAGCAACGGCCGGGTGGATCAAGGCGATCCTCGTCTGGTTGACGGTTGCGATAACGGCGCTGTCCATGATCCAATACCTCGTTCGCTCCCGCTATCTTCTCGAAGAAAGTGCGCCGGCGTGAGCGAACTGGGCCACCTGGAGGCGATCCTTCTGGGGGTGGTCCAGGGATTGACCGAGTTTCTTCCCGTCAGCAGCAGCGGCCATCTGGCGATCATCCAGCGATGGATGGGCCTCGTCCCCGACAGCCCGCCGATGCTGCTGTTTGATGTTCTGGCCCACCTGGGAACGCTTGGCGCCGTCCTTCTGGTCTTTGCACCGCAGATTCGGCGCTTTGCAGACCGACTGGCCCGGGAGTGCCGCCGGGGTTGGAAAGGTCGCAGGCTGGGTTGGCGCATCGTCCTGCTGGCGATTGCGGCGACGATCCCGACAGCCGCCGTAGGTCTCTCCCTGCAGGGGTTCTTTGAGGGAAAGTTTAACAACCCCTTCTGGATCGGCGGCTGCCTGATCGTTACGGGTCTGATGCTGGCTTTGCTGGTCAGCCTGGGTCGCGCACGACGCGGGTGGCGACAGTTCCAGGTGTGGCAGGCGGCGCTGGTTGGGTTCGCTCAAGCGGGGGCGATTCTTCCGGGAATCTCGCGTAGCGGCGCGACGATCTGCGTGGCGCGATATTGCGGTTTGCGTCGTCGCTGGGCGGCTGAGTTCAGCTTTCTGATTGCCGCGCCGGCCATTCTCGGCGGCGTCATACTCAAGACGAGCGATGTCCTTTCACTACCCGCCGACGAGCTTTCCAGCCTACGCTGGGCGCCGATTCTTCTCGGAAGTGTGGTGTCTTTCCTGGTCGGCGTGATCGCGCTGCGATGCCTTCTGGGATTGGTGCGCCGAGCCAAGCTGCATTACTTTGCGGCGTACTGCTGGTTGCTCGGAGCGGCTTTGCTAACGGGAATCCTTTGACCTTAGAGCCTATCCCATTAACCCTTGTGGCACCGGTTTTCAACCGGCGGCACCGGTTTTCTACCGGTTGAACGCACGC
>JADFMZ010000247.1 GCA_022563615.1 Planctomycetota bacterium | reverse complement strand
CCCCAGGCCGGAACGGAGTAGTCAGGCTCGGCGGGAGGAATCCGGCAGGCTGCTCCGGCATCTCCCCAGTTACCGGTTTTTTTAGTACCGGCGATCCTGCCCGCCATAAGTAGTCGTCCCTGAAAAAGCACAATTCTCCTTAATTTGTAGCGTTTTTCGTCATTTTGTGGCGTGGAAATTGCAGGGTTCTTTGGCGATTGGCATCAAAACCTTGCAATATTGGAATGGATTCCATGAAACCCAAAGCCCAGCCCCGCGATACGTTCGAACTTTTCCAAGCTCACTTCGATCAGTTGCTCGATCCCGACCACGAGTTGATTCAGCTCGCCAAACAGATCGACTGGTCTAGCCTGGACGCGGCGTTCGTTGACACGTACAGCCCTGACCTGGGCGCGCCGGGCAAGGCCATCCGGCTGATGGTCGGTTTGCACTACCTCAAATACGCCTTCAACGAGTCGGACGAATCAGTAGTGGCTCGCTGGGTCGAGAATCCATACTGGCAGTATTTTTGCGGCTACACCCACATGCAACACGAATGCCCGATCCACCCGACGAGCATGACCAAGTGGCGAAACCGCGTCGGGGCCGAGCGGCTGGAGCGACTCATCGCAGAAACGATCGAGCTGGCCATCCGAGAGAAGCACCTGCCCAAACGCGATCTCGAACGTGTCACGGTGGACACAACGGTTCAGGAAAAGAACATCACGTACCCCACGGACTCGAAGCTGCTCTACAAAGCTATTGTGAAACTCGGCGATGCGGCAAAATCGCGTGGTATCGTGTTGCGTCAGTCGTACGTGCGGGTTGGCAAAAGGGCGGCGGTGATGGCCGGTCGTTACGCCCATGCCAGGCAGTTCAAGCGCATGCGTCGGCAGTTGCGCAAGCTGCGCACCTACGTGGGTCGGATGATTCGTGACATTCGCCGCAAGACCACGGACATGGATGAGGAGTTGGCCACCTTGCTGGATCGTGCGGATCGCGTTCGATGTCAGCAACCGAAGGACAAGAACAAGCTCTACAGCCTGCACGAGCCGGAGGTTCAGTGCATCAGCAAGGGCAAAGCCCACAAGCGTTACGAGTTCGGTCAGAAGATCGCGGTCGCCACGACGAATCGAAGCAACTGGATCGTGGCGTCACGCCTGTGTGAAAACAATCCCTACGACGGGCACACGCTCGCGGCGACGCTGGCCGCCACGGAAGATCTCACGGGCGTGGCCGTGACGGATGCGTATGTTGACAAGGGTTATCGAGGCCATGGCTACACCGGTGGTGCCGAAGTGCATATTGCGGGGTTGGGCAAAAAGAACACGGGTCGCGCCGAACAAAAACGCAAACGGCGTCGCAGCGCGATCGAGCCGAAGATCGGCCACCTCAAAAGCGATCATCGCATGGGTCGGTGCTTTTTGGCGAGGCTATGCGGCGATGCGATCAACGCGGTACTGGCTGCCGCCGGGTCCAACCTGCGAAAACTGCTGGGGTTGCTCCGTCGTGACCGGCGGCGGTTGTTTTTTGCGCTTTGCGACTCGCTCATCCGCCGGATTCCGTCGCTGATTCGCCGGATCATGAGCCTGCAAAGGCCATGCGGCCGCAGAATGGCCATCGTAGGCTGACGCCACCCGCGCCGTCGACGCTCAACCCGCCGACGTAAACCGCCCCCGCGCCCCAATGACCGCTTTTTCAGGGACGACTCATTATGCCGGAGTCAACTGGGCCGCCGCCACGCGAGACGAAAGTGCCAAAGCCGATCTCATTCGTTCGCTCTCTTACTACTCCGACGATTCCTATGTCAACGGCGTAGCCTATGCCCTGGGTCGAATCCGGGCGTTCGACGTGGTTCAAAGCCTTCTGGAAAAAGACTTCAGCGATATGAACACGCTGAGCGAGGCGATCTATATGTTTTGGGGGCTCGCGGACATTCCTCTCGGTGGGCCGGGAGGCGATTGCCGCGGCGATGCAAGGCGGGACTGCATGCACGATAAGCTTCACAAGACAGCACGGCGGGAGCGCTGGCCCCACGAGCAACTGCAACTCGCCGCAGAACTACTCGACGCGGTCGAACCTATTCCTAAGACGCGCCAATTCTTCCACTTTGAGGATACATGGACGCCCCCGAAAGCGCTTCCGGACATGCCCGATCCGCTGGACAAGGAGGCCATAACCGTCTACCTCCGCCGAAACGTCGAGCGATGCCGGCAGATAATCCGTGAGGGATCAGCCGAAGATAAATTCAAAATCCTCAAAGTCGCTTGGCACGCTCAGGTCAACCTCGTGGATAGCGAACTCGCCGTCGAGCTTCTGGTGGACCCCGATTGGATGGTGCGCAACGCGGTCTTAATCTCGTCCGACGGTGAGGAACTCTCGTTCACCCCCTCACAGATCGGGCGGTGGACGTTGACGGGCGGCTATGAGTCGACACGAAGAGCTCTTGTCTACATCACTGGACATCCTAAGCCGGAATATGCCCCGATCGTCACCAAGGTGCTGTTCGGGGGGCGGCATCTCTTCGACGAAATCCTATTCCGGGCGATCATCGAAACCGATGCCACCGAGTGCGTCGACCTGTTGCGTTCATATCTCGAAAATGAACACTTCGCCCTGCGGGTCAACGCGGCTGTCACATTGATCCACCTCGGCGTTGAGGCCGGAGAATCCGTCCTCGCTGAGCTTCAACCGAATCTTCGGTGCTGCAGCGAGTGCATGCAAAGTAGCTACATTCAGGACGCACTGAATGCGATTGAATAGCCGTTATCCGACTTGCGGGGCGATCCGCGCATGAGGAAGCGAGAGCCTCCCTACTCACTCGGCAGATTGCTCAGGCTTTCGTTGGAGCCGACGAGGATCAATACGTCGGCCGGAAGGATTGTCGTGTCGGCCGTCGGGACGGTGACGGTCCGCTTGCTGACGGCGGGTGAATCGGGGTCGGCCTGCACGGAAACCGTCCGCTCGATAGCGATCAGGTTCACGCCGAATTTGTTGCGCAGGTCCAAGTCCTTGAGCGTCTGCTGATGGAATCGGCGCGGTGCGGCCATGTAGATCATGCTGTGTGCCTCGCCGAGTTCGACGTATTGCTTGAGGTTGGGAAGCATGAGTCGGTGGGCCCATCGCAGGGCCGACTCGCCCTCGGGCAATGCCACCTCGTCCGCACCGACTTTCTCCAGGATCTTCGCCTGAATGTCCGAGTTGGCCCGGGCGATGATTCGCTTGACGCCTATTTCTTTCAAAGTAGCGACGGTGAGCGCCGACGATTCGAAATCCTCACCGATACCGACGATGGCCACGTCCACATCCTGCACGGCCTGCATGCGCAGAGCCTCCGCGTCGGTGCTGTCGAGCCGGACGGCCAGCGTGACCTCGTCGCGAATCTGCTCGACCAGTTCGGCATCTCGGTCGATGGCGACCACCTCGGCCTCGGCGGCCGTCAGTGCCCGTGCAAGACGCTTGCCGCCGCGCATGTGTCAGACGAATCTTGTCCGCCATGCCCGACCCCGTCTCCCGCCTCAACGCCGCTCTAAAGGGCCGCTATGCCATCGAGCGTGAGTTGGGCGGGAGGCGGGCGGGTCCCTTGCCCGATGCTGTGATGGCTTAACGGCCGCCACGCCCCGCCGGCTCGTCAGCGTCCGACCCGAGGAAGCGGATCAGCTCGGCGTTCACGATCTCCGGCACCTCTTCGTGTGGGTTGTGGCCGACGCCGGGGATCAGGAAGACTTCGGCGTTGGGGAGCACGTCCACCGCATGCCGCGCGTTCTCGGGAAAGTTGGGTCCGTCGATCTCTCCGCCGAGGATCAGCGTCTTCGTCTGGATGTGGGGCCAGTCGTCCACGACCGTATCCATCCCACGCAGGTTGCCACCGAGCGACCGCACATAGGCCAGCCGCGGCCAGTCGCCGCTGAGGCTTTGGCCGTACCGGATACGAATGTGATCGATGAACTCGGGTTTCCAGTTCACGTAGCGGCGCATATCGGTGCGAACCGCTGATTCGTACACGCTCTGCGGGTCCGGCTCCGCGTTGATCTCCCCGGTGAAGGGCCGATAGCCCCGTCCTGCGCGGCGGTCGGTCAGGCCGATCTGGTTGACGGTCACGAGGTGCGTCGTCATCTCCGGATAGAGGAAGACGAAGCGGGTGGCCATCTGGCCGCCGATCGAGTGGCCGACGATGGCTGCCTGGGAGATCCCCAGGTGCTCCAGGAGTTGCGCTGTGTTGGAAGCGTGCAAGCTCATGCTGTACGGAAGGATGGGCTTGGAGGACTTGCCCCACCCGAGGCGGTCCTTCACGACGACCCGATACCCTTCGCTACGAAGAGCCTCGATCTGCTCCTTCCAGTACCACCCGTAGTAGCTCCCTCCGTGGAGGAGTACGACAGTCCGACCGTTCGGCGGCCCGACCGGCGACACGTCCATGTACGCGATCCGGACGTCCTGGCCAAATAGCTGCAAGTTCAGGAACTCTACCGGATGCGGGTAGGAGATCTCCTCCATATTGATCGAGATGGGGCCCCAGTCCGCTGGCGGTTGGGCCGGCGGCGACTGAGCCTCGAGCGCGGCGGGGGTGACCCCCAAGGCCACTGACAGCGAGAGCACCGTAACGAGGCGGGGGGCGCATCTACGTGCGTTGGTCATCATTCCTCCGTGGGCATGGTCCGGCCGACGGCACACGCGTAGCAATCGCTGGCGGTGCCGGCGGGATGCCGGTGATAATAACCGTCTGTTCTTGGACGAGCGAGATCTGCTGCCCAACCCATAGGCTACAAGTGACGACACGAAGAGAGTTTGTTTCGGACGCCTCGAAAGGGCTGCTGGGCCTGGCGGCGATCCCGGCGCTCGGGCAGACCGCCTCCCTCGGGCGCCAGGCTACGGGCACCGGCCTGATCTACGACTCCCGGTACCTGGACCACGTGCTTCCCCCCAGCGGGGGTGAGGCGCACCCGGAGCGACCCCTTCGTCTGGTTCGGATGATGGAGGTATTCGCCGAGCGCGGTCTCGACCAGGAGTTGATCCCACTATCGCTGCTGGCAGACCCCATGTCCTCCATACGAGCTCATCACACCCCCGAGCACGTGGAGTCGGTCCGCCGCATCGACGTGACGGGTCCGGTGGCCGAGCTCGCCGTTGCGGGTGCGCTCGGGGCGGTGGACGCGGTAGCCCGCGGGCAGGTGTCGAACGCGTTCTGCGCCAGCCGGCCT
>JADFMZ010000017.1 GCA_022563615.1 Planctomycetota bacterium | reverse complement strand
ATTGGGCGATTCGACGATGACCTGCTGGAAACGTCGCTCCAAGGCCGAGTCCTTCTCGATATATTTTCGATACTCGTCGAGCGTCGTAGCCCCGATGCATTGGATCTCCCCACGGCTCAACGCAGGTTTGAGGACATTGGAGGCGTCGATGGCGCCTTCCGCGCCGCCCGCCCCGACCAGCGTATGCAGTTCATCGATGAACAGGATGACGTTGCGAGCGCGACGGACCTCGTTCATCACCGCCTTGATTCGCTCTTCGAACTGCCCTCGGTATTTCGTTCCGGCGACCATCATGGCCAGATCCAGCACGACGATGCGACGGTCGGCCAATAGTTCGGGGATATCGTTCGAGATAATCAGTTGGGCCAACCCTTCGACGATGGCCGTCTTGCCGACCCCGGCCTCACCCAACAACACGGGGTTGTTTTTCTGGCGCCGGCAGAGAATCTGAATGATGCGCTCGATTTCCCGAACCCGCCCGATCACCGGATCCAGCTTTCCCTGTCGAGCAATCTCGGTGAGATCCCGCCCGAAGGAATCGAGCGCCGGCGTCTTGCTCTTGCCCTTTTTCGGTTCGCCGGGCATGGAGGATCCGACCTCATCGCCTTCATCGCTCGCGCCGAGCAGATTGAGCACCTCTTCACGGACGTCTTCCAGGCGTAGGTTCAGATTCATCAACACCTGCGCGGCTACGCCGTCCTGCTCACGAAGCAGCCCCAACAGCAGGTGCTCTGTTCCAACATAGTTATGATTCAGATTCCGGGCTTCCTCGATGGCGTACTCGATGACTTTCTTGGCCCGCGGCGTCTGCGGCAGCTTGCCCATCGTGACCGTTTCCGGCCCGCTCTTGACCAGCTTTTCGACCTCGAGCCGCACCTTGCGCAAGTCGACCTCGAGGTTCTTGAGCACGTTCGCCCCCACCCCGGAGCCCTCCTTGACCAGCCCCAGCAGGATGTGCTCGGTCCCGATGTACTCGTGGTTGAAACGCTGGGCCTCCTGATTGGCCAGCGCCATCACCTTTCGCGCGCGGTCTGTAAATCGCTCAAACATATCGTGCAATCATCTCCATGAGCTTGTCCGCCGTGCTCCCGGTCGACGTTTCGGCGTCGAAGGTGGATCCATCGGCGAGATCGGTTGTCGAGCCTGCCCTCCCCGACACAGGACATACGCTGTATATCCCAGGCAAGCCCACTCCATGATTTTATCACCCCTCCTGAACATCATCAACCCGCGCCGATGGTGACTTGCTGCGGCGGCGCCCCCATCTCTATCGACCGCCCTTGACGGTGGAATGAAAGCACCCTTGAACCCGAATGCCTGTCCGATAGAAGCCAAAGCGGCAGCCGCCCCGCGACACTGGTACCGATAGTTACCTTGGCTACAATAGGATACCAGGGACAAGGATCCCAGCGGGGGGCGGCATACGCACATACGTAGCGATGCCTGAGGCGAATAACCCGGCGAGGCGTTGGGCATCCACGCCCGATTCTGGTTCGTGGGAAAGACATGCTCAAAGCCTACATCGTTTATTACAAGTACAAGCTGCCCGGCGACAAGAAGCCGGGAGCCGTAAAGCAATTCAGGGTATATGCCCCTGGTGCCGTTGAAGCACGTCGCCTGGCAACCCAACAGGCCAACTACCCGGACGTCGAGATTCTCAGGATCAAACCCGCTTAGAGCCTATCCCGAAAAGTGTGGCACGGGTTTGTAACCCGTGCGTTTCACCGGCTGCAACCGGCGCCGCCGGTTTAAAACCGGCGCCGCATGGGTTAATGGGATAGGTTCTTACACGTTTCCGTGGGCGCCGGCGTGCCACGGTCGTCCGGATCGAGCGTTGACCCGGTCAGCGTAGCCTCACGAGTGCGGCCCGGTCGATTTGAAGGCGTTGCATGTGCGGCGCCGCCTCGCGCAGCCAGCGCTGGGCGTCGGTGTAGTATCCCGCGGTTGAAGACAGGCCGGCGGCTTGCGCGCACCAAAACCTGTTGAACAAGCGCATGTACAGCTCGCGCACGTACTTGCTGTATACGCTGGCCAGCGCGATCGGAAAGTGATGCCGTTCGCCCTTGGCCGTAAACGTGATGTCGCATGTGCGCGACCCTCGCTTCAGGCGATAGGCGCTTTGTCCCGCCGACTCCTCAAGAATCTGAATCTCCCATTGCGGAAAGGACATGGTCAACGCCTCGCGGTAGCGCATTCGACCACCCAGACGATCCACGTATAATCGCACGGGCGAGTTCGGATCGATCTTCATCATCCGATCCACGATGCGCATGGCCTGAGTCAGCATGACGACGGCCTTGTTGCGCGTTTTCTCCACGATCGAATTGAACTGCCCTTCCACGAGGGGTTCGCAGATCGGCCCGAGCGGTTCGACCCCGTTTTCGAGACAGTTTCGTCGCACGGCGTTGGCACGGGTGGCGATGTCTCCCACGTCGTCGGACACGGGAAGCGAGAGATCCTGCCCGGCATACCAGGGATGTCGATCCATCGCTTGCGACGCGCCTGGGGCGATCAAATCGAGTAGCTCCCGAAAAGTCCGGGGATGGAACCCGCCTGCGGCAAGCATCACCAGCGCGGTACGCTCCAACGGCCCTAAGACTCCGGGCGGACGGTAGAGGTACTTGCTGTCCGCGACGACAAGGCGTCCTCCGGCGTGTTGGAGCTTCGGCGCGCAGGATTCCCGAAGCGTGCTCCACAAGCAGTGGTCAAGCCGGTCATCGGGTACGCTAAAGACCGCCCCGGACACGACCAGCGGGCCGAGGATCGGCCCGTATCCAGCTTCGTCAATACCACCCAGAATACCCACGCGCCCTCTCCTTGGACCGGCAGTTGAAGGTAACAACCGGAGCACGTCCACCTAGAGCAAGCTCTAATTTTCTGTAGCGGTCCAACGACCGCTTTTTCCGGGTGATTTACCTGAAATGGTGATACACAATAAGTGAGAACGCTGTAGACCGAGCCGCAGGCTTCAGCCTGCGCGAACATCGGAGTGTCGTGGGCGCATCGGATTACGTTTGGTCAAACGCTCCAAGCGTGATGTAGCGGTCAAACGACCGTTTTTCCTGAGAGATTCGCCCGGAATGGCCAACCACAATGAATGAGAACACTATAAGGCAAGAGCCCTATTCCAATTAGACGCGGGCGGTGCTTCTCGGTGGCGCGCGACTTCCTGCTCGTATCGATCCACCGCACGGTCCCCGGGCCGGCAATCCCGGCACCGGGTCAGCGCGATCAGGCAGGACTCCCACTCGCCGGCCTGAAAGTGACGGACGACCTGCTCGAACAACGCGATGTAGTCGCGCTGTGACCCATCCAGATGATCCAGACCAGCCACCAGTTCGTATGTCGCGACCGGTTCGATTCTGCCCTGTACGCCCAGCAGTCCAAGCGCGCGAAAGGCGAACCGATCGTCCGCTTTCCGATGCGTGGCTTCATCGACCAGAATCGTCGTGCCCAACACCTTGTTGGCGGTCTGCAAACGCGAGGCTACGTTCACCGTGTCGCCGATGCAGGTGTAGTCGAGCTTGGCGTCGCTGCCGTAGTCTCCGACAAAGACGTTGCCGGTGGAAATCCCGATTCGCATAACCAGAGGTTCCCCGGCTGCGTCGCCAGTAATCTTCGGGTTGAGTTTGTGCAACGCTTCGACGGCTTCCAGCGCGGCGGCACAGCCGGCGCGGGCATGATCTCGGCAAGGCCGGATTGGCGCGTTGAAAAAGGCAAAGACGCCATCCCCCAGGAACTTGTTGACCATGGCCCCGTGCGAGACCAACGCCCGGCTGACGACGCCCAAGTAGGGATTCAGGACGAGCCGGGTGCGCTCCGGCCCGAGGCGTTCGCTGAGTCGAGTGAACCCTTGCAGATCGCTGAAAAAACAGGTGACCCGCGCGGGCTCAGGCCCCAGTTGGGCAGCCTCCACCGACTTCGCAATCCTGGCGGCCACGGCGGGTGACGTGTATTGCCCCAGGGCTAGTTGAAGCTGGCGCCGTGTCCGGTCCACGGTTAATTGCCTATGAACGGTGACCGACGCCCAAACGACAGCCGTCACCACGATGGCAACCAGTGAAGACAAGTGAATCGTGTTTGCCCGGAACACAACGACGCCGATCAGGATGAGCAGGCTGGCTACAGTCCCCAAAGCGCACAGGCTCACCAACGGCCCACGCGTCGCGGTGATGACCGCAACGACCAGACCTGCCATGAGCATCAGCGCCAGGTTGATGCCGAAAGGGGCTGGGAACGCCGGTCGATCCTGAAGCAACATGTTGATCACGTTGGCGTGGACCATGACGCCGGGCATGGCGCTATGAATCGGAGTCGCCACGAGATCGGCCGCACCCGAAGCGGTGTAGCCGACCAGGCAGATGCGGTTCGCAATCTTCGGGCGAAGTTCCCTCAGCAGGTCTTGCGTGCGTCCTTCGAGTTCGGCGTTGACGACATCCAGCCGAGCGGCCATGCGACCTTCGGCGAGCGCTTTGTGCAGCCGGTGAATGCGCTGCCGCTCTTGTCGTTCCGCGTCATCACGAGGCTCTTCCGATTTCCATAGCTGCCACGCGCGTTTCAGCCAGACGATTGCGTCCTCCTCCAAACGCGAGATGGCCTGGTCCAGCGAGGCAAGCTCTTTCTCTGTTTCAGCCTGTTGGCCGTGTGTCGGCCCCTTATCGGGCGCGCCGCGTAGCGCCAGGCGACGGTTGACCAGGGTAGCATAGCGAGCATACTCCGCCGGCGATTGGGCATGTCTTTGCTCGACCAACTCAGCCATGGCGATGCCGAGGCGTCGGGCGTTGTCTTCGACGGCTTCCCGGTTTGCGGCAATCTCCAACGGCCTGGCCGCCGGAATGTGCTCGAAGCTGTCGCGCCAGTTTGTCCGGGTTGAAGGAAGGTGCCAGTTCAGGAGCGTCGCTCCGGAATTGTCCACAGGCCATTGGCGCGCTTTCGTCCCCTGGCCGACCGTCAACCTATCACTCTCGATGCGGATCGAGGCCAAGTCGAACCCGAGCACATGGCAGGCGACCAGGAACCCCAGTTGCGAAACGACCGCCCCGTCCGACTCCACGACCATCGGCAGGGAACGCAGTACGCCGCCGCCCTGATCCCGATCGTAGGAAACGATGCCGACCCCCCTGGCGACACGTGCCAGCTTGGCCAGCGGCGCGGTCAGGTCGAACGCATGCGCCAACCTTCCACTCAACGTAGGACTCGCTTTAGGGCAGGCGTCGAGGACGGTGCGACGCGCGTCTTCGGCACGAAAGGCCGTCAACAGTTCTTCTCGATCCGGCGTCATGGCGTCAAAGGGCTGATCGGACAACCGTTGCTCGAAGAAATCGCGCCATCGACCGTGCGGCTGTTGTTCAAAGAAGTGGTGGGCGGCCCGTCGGGCGACCCGGCGCTTGGCCTGCACGAACCCCGCTTGAATCCGATCCGGATCGACGTCCGGGATCGATCGCAAACGCTCGACGACTTCGTGCTCCTCGAGCCCGAAGTCTTCCTCCAGCAGACGCATCACGTGCGCCCGATGAAAATCGGCTTCACCCGGCGATGGGTCACCCGACTCGAATCGTGCACGAAATCGCTCAAGGGTGGCCGTCGGATCGTCGCGAACGATCTTCAGCGCTCGCTCCCCAAAGTCTGGAACCTCTCGGCCGGCGGAAGCCACCGGGCCGAACATGGCCAGATAGACGTTTCCCGCCCGGGCCATCGCGTCGCGCAGCTCGTCGTCATCGTAGACGATCGGGTCGGTGGCTGGATCGCCGCTCAGGGTGACTTCCGAATCGATGTCGTAGTGGCGACTCAGGCGGGCTGACTTGATCCTGGGGGGCGAAGGATCAGCCAACACAAGATCGAGCACGATCGCGGCAGCGCCGAGTTCATCAAGCGTATCGACGAGACGTGCATATTCGCGGCGGTGCCAAGGCCAATCCCCGCCCGCGCGGAGCGAGCGATCGTCAATGTCGATCAGGACGATCCTCGGGTCGGGGGCAATGACGCTGCAATGCCGGAAGTGCAAGTCGAGTCCGAAGTGGTCCAGACGATCCAGCAGGCCTGCCGAAAAAGCGACGCAGCCCAGACCGGCCACGGCGCCGCCGAGGACCACTCCCCACCGGCGCTTGAACGGCCGCTGTCGCCGCGCCAGGATCATTGTTGACTTCCCGAGTTCATGCCGGGAAGAGTTTACCCCTGCGGCGTGTCGGATGCGCGGTCACGATCGGCGTGGATGCTCTCGATCGCTTTTCGGGCCGCCTCCTGCTCCGCCTGTTTCTTGTTCGGACCCCAGGCGCTGGGGAAGCGGGTTCCGTCGATGACCACGCATACCTCGAAACATTTGCTGTGGTCGGGGCCCTGCTCGTCCAGGGTGACGTAATGAGGAGTGGCTGACAAACGGCGCTGGGCATATTGCTGCAAATCGGATTTGTGGTTGTCGTGACCGATACCGGCGGCGCATTGCTCAAAAGCCCGCTCCATGCTGGAAAGAATGAACCGCCTGGCTGGATCCAATCCGCCGTCCACGAAGACGGCGCCGATCACCGCCTCATAGACGGCTGCTCGAACCGACATGGGCAGCCCGTCCCGGGCGCCGATCCCATTGCCGACGATCAGCAACTCGGGCAGTCCGATATCATCGGCCACCTCGGCGCAAACCCGACGCGAGACCAGAGTTGACTTTACGCGCGTCAGGTCGCCTTCCAGCCAATCCGGATACCGTCGGTAGAGTTCTTCGCAAACGACCATCCCGAGCACGGCGTCGCCGAGGAGTTCCAGACGTTCGTTGCTTTCAAGGCGGGTTTGGGCAATCGACGAATGTGTAAGTGAAAGGGTTACCGTCGCAAGGTTTTGGAATTGGTAGCCCAAAACCTCATGCGCACGCTTCACCGTGTCGGCTTCGCTCACCGGCTCATCCTGCACGGGCCGACGGCGGAACGCACAAGCGCCGGACTTCTTCCAGCGCGTGCCCTTCGCCACAGGTCCCACAACCCCAATAGCCACCCAAGCAATGTGGAACAGGGGGTTGTAACACTGTCCCTAAGCTTTCCTACCGATCTTAACATCGACCGGTTTCTCAGTCAAATCCAGGGCGTACATCGGCTCAAGCTCGCTCAAGCGGGTGCATGGCACTTTTGGCGGGGAAGATCGACGGTGCGTAGACGGGCGACATCTTCCGCGTGCGGGTTCTCCTTCTCCTGAAAGGGCACAATAGGACAGCCCAGGGCAACGCCCTGGGGTTTGGTGGGCGAGGCGAAGGCAAGCCCTGAAAGGGCGGCATAGGCGTATTCCGCCCTTTCAGGGCTCGCAGTGTCCCGCACTGAATCAGTCCCAGGGCGTTGCCCTGGGCTGGTCTAAAACGCCCCTTTGGGGCTGGGGGCTGTTCCATGCTCCCGCGGTTCAGACATGCGACGGATAACACTTGCCCGCCGATTCTGTCACGCACCCGCTCAAGCTCGACTCTTGCCGTCTTGGATGGATGGAAAGCAGGGTCACTCGTGCCGCAATGCGTCGATGGGGTGGACGATGGCCGCTTTGAACGCCGGTACGATGCCGAAGAAGATTCCCACTCCCGCGCTAAAGCCCAGTGCCAGCATGACGGACCAGAGCGGCACCTCAACTTCGACCATCTTGGGATGTAGGGTGGCTACGTACCCGATGGCGTATCCCAGCGCGATGCCGACGGCGCCCCCCACCGTGCTCAAAACGACCGCCTCGGTCAGGAATTGCAGGAGGATATCTCGCCGGCGGGCTCCGACGCTCTTGCGCAATCCGATTTCGCGCGTCCGTTCCGTGACCGAAACCAACATGACGTTCATAATGCCGATTCCACCCACCAGCAGCGATATGCTGACAATGCCGGCCAGCACGGTCGTGGCAACCAGGCGCATCTGGTGGAACTGCTTCAATACCTGGTCCTGCTTGAATATGCCGAAGTCGGGCCGCTCGCCCGGCTTGAGTGCGTGGCGTTGCCGCAGGATGCGAACGAGCTGCACCTCCGCCTCCGGGACCAGGTCTTCACTTTCCGCCTCGACGTAAAAGGCCAGATAGTTGCGCCTTTCGGGGTACATCTTGAGTCCGGTCGTCCAGGGAATGAGGGCGACGTCATCCTGGTTTTCACCCATGAAGCTCCCCCTGGCCTCCAGCAGACCTACGACTTGGAAACGCTGCCCGTCGATGTGCACGAAATCTCCCACGACGGATTCGTCACATTCCAATTGACGCAGAACATCCCGCCCAAGGACACACACCTGCGCGCCGTTCTCAACGTCCACGGCGCTGAAGAACCGCCCGAGGTCCACGTAGACATTACGAATCGGCTGGTATTGTTCGTTCGTACAGACTAGGGTCACGCCGTTGATTTGCTGCCGCCCGTACTCGATGACCGCACGGGTGACGATGCGCGGCGCGGTCCGGCGGATGGCGGTGGCCTGGGCATCGATCGCGCGAATGTCGTTGATGTCCATTTCGGCGGGTCTGAGGTACTCGCCGCGCGGCCCACGAATCCATTCCGGGTATACGACGATTAGATTCGTCCCCAGCCCCCGAAGAAAGCTGGTGACGTAATTGCCGAACCCCTGCACGAACGAAATCACGGTGATGATAGAGGTAACGGCGATGATGATGCCCAAGACCGTCAGCAGCGAACGAACCTTGTTCGCCCAGATTTGCACCAAGGCGGTCAGAACGTTGGATGCCATCGCCGCCGCCTGGTTAGGCAGGAAGAACAAGACGCGGGCGGCCATGCGCAGGGCTTTCATGAGGGCATAACTTCCCGGCGAGAGGCGTGCACCGGTGGGACCGCCGAACCGACCGGGGCGTCCACCTGGGTTTGAATGTCCTGAACCACCAGGCCGTCCGACAACCGGATCACCCGTTTGCAGTGGCGGGCGATGTGATCTTCATGAGTCACCACGATGAGGGTCTGCCCTTCCTCGTGGAGACTGTCAAACACGGCCATGATTTCTTCACCGGTGGCGCTGTCGAGGTTGCCGGTGGGTTCGTCCGCCAGAATGATGGCGGGCTTTTGGGCAAGCGCGCGGGCGATGGCGACGCGCTGCTTTTGCCCACCGGAAAGCTGGTTGGGCCGGTGATGGGCCCGATCCAACAGGTTGACCCGCCCCAGGGCTTCCACCGCCCGCTGACGGCGATTGCGCGTGCGCGTGTAGGTGAGCGGCAATTCCACGTTCTTCAGCGCCGTCGTGCGCGGCAGCAGCTCAAAGGATTGGAATACGAAGCCGATCCGCTCACCGCGAATTCGCGCCAACTTCGACTGCGACAGCTTGGAAACGTCCTGGCCGCCCAAGATATATTGGCCGCTTGTGGTGATATCCAGACAGCCCAGAATATTGAGCAGCGTACTCTTCCCCGAACCGGAGGCGCCCATGATGGCTACATATTCGTTCTCTTGGATCTTTAGCGTGATGCCGCGCAGCGCATAGACTAACTCCGTACCCACGCGATAAATCTTGCGCACGTCGATCAACTCGATCACGGCTGGCTTGTTTGGAGCGATCACGAAGGCTCCTCCACCTTCTTGTTGGAAGCCGTCTGGGTTTCCGATGTGCTCGCGGACTGCGGCACGTCGCCGTCCTCTTGCGCCTCCTTCTCCTTCTTGTCATCCTCTTCTTCGACCTTGATCCTGGAGCCGTCCTTGAGTTGATCGAGACTGCGATAGGGGCCGACGACGATCTTCTGGCCCGGAGTCATACCGCTGACAATCTCCACTCCGATTTCGTCGCTGATGCCGGTCACAACGAAGCGGGGTCTGGCCACGTCCTCCTCGATGCAAAAAACGATTTTCAAATACTCCGCCGCCCGCCGTCGATGGGTTGAATCCTTGGACCGAAATTTTTCGGCCTGTTCGAGCAGCGCCTCGGGCAGATCGCGTCGTTTCCGGTGCACGACAGCTTGAACGGGAATCGTCAGTGCGTTTTCGCTTCGGGCGACTTCGATCTCGACGTTGGCGGTCATGCCGGGTTTAACCCGCAGTTCGTCGGCATCCACGAGCACCAGGGTCTCGAAGGTCACCACGTCGCGGCCCGGCGGCTTCGTGCCCTGCGTTGCGACCCGCAGCACTTGCCCGATGATGCTCTCTTGCGTGTCGGATTGAAGGTAGACCAAGGCCACCTGTCCCGGCCTTACCAGCGACGCATCGGATTCGTCCACGCGGCAGCGCACCTGCATCTTGGACAGGTCACTAATGATCATAATGCGGGTGCCAGGGTTGTTCATCGTTCCCATGACGACCACTTCGCCCTCCTTGGCGAATCGCAGAGAAACGACCCCGTCGATGGGCGAGGTGATGATCGTCTTTTGAAGATCCTTTCGAACCGACTTCAACCGTTCTTCGGATTCGATCAGCTCCTGCCGGCGGATTTCAACGGATGCGCGAGCGCGCACCAGGATGGTGTGATAGTCGGCCAGTTCCAGCTCCGAAGTCGCCTCCACTTCCGAAAGGCGTACCTGACGCCGAACGTCGCGCCGGGCTTTTTCCAGGTCCGCGTTCGCCTGAGTGATCGTGGCTTTCAGCCGGGCCACGCCGGCCTCGGCTGACGCCACCCGGGCGCGAAAGTCCACGTCGTCCAGTCGGCAAAGCAGATCCCCCTTTTTGACCCTGTCGCCCTCTTCGACGGGCATTTCGAGGATCTTGGCTACCACCTCGGCGCTGATTTCGACCTTGGAAATAGCCTCCACCTCGCCCGGCGCCTGCACGACGCGAACGATGTCGCGCTGCCGGGGTGCGGCGACCTCCACGTCGATCGGCAACTCGTCAGCCACGTGTAACACGCCGGCGCCGTCCTCGCTACGCGTGGCGTCATTGAGGTAGTAAAGCCCGGCAAGCGCCGCGACCAGCAGAACTGTTCCCAATGCCGTTTTCATAGTGAATGCCTATCTAAGTTACCTGCTGTCGAAATCGTATTTGCATTACGCATCGTGGGACGTCGCCCGTTGTCCAAAGAGCTCCAGCGAACCACCCGCCGGTCGCTCCCACCTCTTCTCCCTGTCCTACAGCATTTTCATTTATTGTGTATCGCCATTTCGGTGAAATCTTCCGGAAAAAAAAGTCGTTGGACCGCTACAGAAAAATAGAGCTTGCTCTAGCGTGGTACTACATGACATTTTGTTTCTCGTTTGGGCCGCACACGAATCAGCCGAAGGTTCAGGTTGACGTCGAGCCCGAAACCGAAGCGACGGCCAGAATCGTCCGCACGCCGACCGCTGCCAGCCAGAAAAAACAACACGTCGCCCAAACCTTCCAGCCTCGAAGCTGTGCCGTTACCGACAACCCGACGATCAAAACAAGCCAGAACCAAATACCGAACGGATCCACGGCGGATAACAATCCGGATAGGGCCGCGCTGCTTGTGGCGGCGCCTTCGCCCTCGATATCCATGAGCTGCACTACGCGCGCAAGCGTTAGGTCGACGTCCAGC
Organism: Planctomycetota bacterium; assembly: GCA_022563615.1. GTDB lineage: Bacteria > Planctomycetota > Phycisphaerae > UBA1845 > UBA1845 > JADFMZ01. The sequence continues at coordinate 7,547 of JADFMZ010000017.1, read as the reverse complement.
GTTCGAAAGTGCAGCATGAACCCCAACCGCACGAGCGCACCGAACAAGTCCACGAAACTCGCAAAAACACACAGCGTGATCAGCGTGTGCCATTCGGGCTTTCGTCCGGTTAGCGCGACCACGCCGTACAACAACGCGGCGACCAGCAGGATCGAGGCCAGCGTGGCAGCGGGTCTAGCCACCACCACCTGTACCCGCGCCATCAGGCGCAGGAACCGACCCTCCTTCTGCTTGTCCTCGATGAACTCTCGCAGAGCTGAGCGTTCCACCACGTCAGCGTCAGACTGCTGCTTCTCAAACGCGGCGATATCCCGTTGAACCCCTCGCGCGACCTCCAAGTCGATCAGCCCCGTCTCCACCGTGGCGAAACCGATGACCATCATCGCCGCCAGGAGCAGGACCATCGGCCAACCATACGTCGCCACGTCCTCTACCCGAGCGAACAGCCGACGCGGAGCCAGGAACACCAACGGAAGATCCCACACGCCGACCGGGTGTTGTCCGGACCTTTCCATTTCAGCAGCCACGCCCGTCATCATACTGTGCATTCGACGATCTGAGGTGCGATATAGCACCGCCCTTACTCTTTTCGACATCGAGGCACATTATTTGACGGGTGGAAGTATCCGTTAAGGCGTGCATCAAGAGGGTGACCAGAGGCCTCAATAGCGCGGAATGGCTGACTCGCCTCCGATGTGCGGCCGAAAGTGGCAAGGTGATCCCGGGCGACCGGAATCGGCTTGCATCATGAATGAAACGCTGACGAGTGGGCCTTCTTCAACGAACTGTATAGAGGTGTGCGGCTTGCGGCTGTGGGTCTTGAAGGTGCTGACGGCGAAGCGAAGACAGCTCATCAATGGAAAGCTGAAGTACAATCGCTTCTCAGGCTATTGTTGCCAGCGGGTCGGCCATGCTACCTTCTGGTTCACTTGTTTGGGCGTTGGTCGTCCAATCAGTCGCCATCCCGATTTGGCCGCCTTCGGGTTCCCGCGCCGCCCGAGGAATGAGAGAGTATGCCGGTCGGCGATGACGAGTCGTCCATGGTTGCACTCCGCACCGATTGGGTAACACGCTCAGACATGGACGCAGCGCTCGTGGAAAATGCTACGATCGCGCCGGCAACCAGAAAGACGACAAGCGAAAGCATTACGGCGTATTCCACGGTGGTGCCCGCCGATCGGCGCGCGGCAAGAGCCCTGAATCGCCGTCGAAACACCTCGCCTGCAATAACCATGGTTCCCGTCCGTCCCGTTTGCAGAAACTTGCGTACCGGAATTGAATGATCCGCATCCCCAACCCTACGACCAATCGTAGGCTGGGTGACAGAGCGAGTCGACCTGAAACTGCACTTCTTCCCCCTTCGATACGTCCAATAAGGGGGTTCGCCGCAAGGAGCGTTGCGCAAAGGGATTTTCGCCCCCACCGGAACTCGCCGCAACCCAGCGCAGTCTCAGGGGTGTCCTTGACCAACCCAATCGTCGGGCTGCAAGGGAGGCTTCCTTGTCAAGCCGCTGGACGAAAAAGAGATGGCAGAATAGTTAGGATGCGGTGGATACATTGTATCCGCACAATGTTCAGCGCCGACCATCTGCCCGGTCCGCCGCTGCACGGGTGATGCATCGCACATCCCACCAGCCGCCACAGACGCCGCATGCAAGAACGTTTCAGTGCGGATTCGATCGTGGAGATCTGTAGCGTTCCTGGCCGATTGCACTGCCGTTTCCACTCTGAACGCTACTTGCCGCTCAGATAAGCTGAGAGTGCAAACCGGCAGGCCTTCAAAATGATCGCTAGATTTGCGCCAGAAAATGAAACGGGGCGGCAGTTTGACCTGCCGCCCCGCACTGCTTCAGCGAGATAAGCGATGATCAATATGTGGCCCGACAGGAAAACATCGGACCGCCTAATGCAATCGCCTTAACTGAAAGCTACTACGAACTTAGCCGCCACCGCCAAGGAGGCCACCCAGGCCGCCTAACGGGAGATTGGCCGCGAGGTCGTTACCAATGGCAAACCCGGCGCCGATTGGAATAGCGGCGAGAGTAGCCTGCAGGCACCCCCCGATTCCAAGGCTAATGAATGTGGTGCCTGCCACCAACGCGAACAGGGCTCGCTTCAAAGTTTTCTTATACATCGGTTCTTCTCCTTGTTACGAACACCTCGCCATCTTCGCCGGCGAACCAGACACCGCTGCGAAGACACCGTGTCCCCGGGTCGGCGCCCGGAAAGACTCCTCAATTTCCAGCGGGGTGAGACCATCTCACTCCGCCAACCACGCAAGAAAACAATTGCTACAGATCCATAACCGGAACGTAAGCCGCGGTTCCCCAGGCAATCGACCTGGTTTCAGATTCGAACCGCCGAAATCCGTTACGCATCTGGCTCAAAGATCAGGAGGCATCACCGTGAGCAGTCCCGCGCCACCGGCCGCGTCCACGTAGCCCCTTATCGGGAAAGCCGCCTCTGCGGCATGAGCGTATTGGGCTGCACATTATCTCAATGGACATCCACGGGCAGCCCACGCAACATTTCGGGGATGTTGCTGTGTCCGTACGAGCTTGTCAAGGTGTTTATTTGGATTTTCTGATTCGGATCGCGACGTGCCCTTACCTATACCTTGCAAACCCAAAAAACCTAGGCCGCTGACGCCGATGGCAGATGTAACTCCACCTGCCTACGGATGACCATAAAAGCATATAGAACAATAGGTTATATAGATTCTCGTATCGGCGAGCGTGAAATCAATTGGACATGGAAGCCTGCTGGAGGCTGTTGTCTCATCTAGAAGAGCCATCCGGATTGCGAGTCTCAAACGCCATTTTTAGCCAGCCTTGCCACACGGCGATCCAACCAGATAGGCGAAGGATGACAGAAGGTCAGGGACAAATGGCGTTTTCTGGGCGCGGCGTATTCTTCCAGACGTCATAGGCTTCAAGGCCGAGGAACATGTCCACCAGGGTCAGAAGCTCCGCAGTCGTAACCCGTCCGGAACGATCCAGATCGCAACTGTAGAGCCCCCAGGCCGGCTCGCAAAGGTTGGAAATGCAGCAGTCGATCAACGCTGCGATATCAGCCGCGTTCGCCTGGCCATTCGCATCGATATTTCCCGCGTGGGAGGTGTACTGCACGAAGCTGTCGTCACCGCGGTATCGCAGGGTAGTTACAGCCCCCACGGTGATGGGGCGCTGGAGCACGATTTCATATTGACCCTCGCCAAGATACTCCACGGTTCCTATGTCGTTCTCGAAGCGCCCCGGCTCGACGCGCGTTTCGCAGAGTAGAAAGCAGTGCTCCGCCCCTTCGGTGGGAGGATCGAGCGTGATCTGAATGGGTTCGCGCTGAGTGTTCAGTGCTCCCGGCGAACCGATACCCAGCGTTCGGGTTCGAATGTCGGGCACATGCGGCTGACGCGCGTCCACAGTTCCGTCGGCAGGCGAGGCGCTTGCAATGGTGGCCTCGGGACAGGATTCGCAGGCGTCGTCGGTCCCGTTTCGATTCAGGTCGCGCTGGCGGCATTGCGATTTTGGATCCAATAGGGTGCCGTCGAGATCCAGACAGGTCTGCTCGTCCGTAAAGCCGCAGGCGCCGCTGGGAATGCAGCAGGCGCGCTGACAAGGCGACACCTTGAGCGTGTAGTCCCCCGTGGTCCCGCCGAAACCGGCGATGCGAATGTAGTAGGTTTGACCCTTCTGAACGATCAGGCTGAGCTCGGACCGGGTCCGAGGAAGATCTGCCAGGGGGCAACCGTCATCATCGCAGATCAGTTCGTGGCCGTCACAAGCGTCGAAAAGGGCCAGCGTGGTGTCGAACGAACTGCCGCACAGACTGAACGTCGCCCATCCCGTACAGTCGGCGGTCCAGGAGTGCCACACGTCGGCATTGTCTTCGCCAAGCCCGGGGCCGACGCAGGAACTAAAGTCCGTGCCGGTGGCTCCTTCCGACGTGCCCTGAAAAGGCGTGTCGGTTTGAATGGCGATGTGGCCGTCACACAGATCATTGGACGGCGGCGCCGGCGGGCAGACAAAAGAGCTGCATGCCTGACCGCGAAACCACTGCCCCTGCAAGTCCAGGCAATTCGATTCGAGAACGCCGTCGCCGCAAAGCCCCTTCCGACAGCAGGCACCGAACGAACAGTCGATTCTCAGGTTTCCGCTGCCTTGGTCGCCGAGGAAGCCGCCAACGCGCAGCGTATAGCAGTTGCCCTCCTCGACCGGAAAGACGATTTCGGATTGCTCGCCAAGCACGCCGCAGAAAGCGACATCATCATTGCAAGCCAGGGGCGGAGCGCCCGGCGGACATGGCCCACACCCGTCGTACGCCGCTATCTTCGTGTCGTAGAAGCTGTCGCATAGGCTGACCGTCAGGTCGCCGGTACAGCTTGCCACGTACTCATACCAGATATCCGAACCGATCTGACTGTCATCCTCAAAGTTGCAGACCTGTGGTTCCTCCAGCCCGTCCGTCGTGGCTCCCACGTTGCTGAACCCGGTAATTCCGTCGTTAACGCTGACCGCATTGACGCAATCGTCGTTGGGGGCCGTACCGGTCTTTTCGACAAGGATTTCCAGGCGCACCTTGTTGATTCCCAGTCCTGCGGCATCGGGCACCACGACATTCAGAAAACCGTTCCACGGACTCGAAAACGACGAGAAGACATCCAACGGGCCGATCCGCAAAATGTCGTCCGTGTAGAAGACAAGCGTAGCGCCCAACACGTCATCCATGCCGGGCCAATCGAGAAGGTCATCTATTCCGATCGTAAAACATGCGTGCGTGAGGGGACGGTTTTGCACGTCTATCAGGCCGCCCGGAAACAAGTCGGTGCCCGAAGGGGAAAAAGTGTCGATAGCCAGGAAAAATGACCCGCTCGGGGTGACCGATACGAATTCCCGGACTGCGGGAACCGTGCCGAACAGGTCGGTTTTGAGGTCTTCGGGAATGCGATCGTAGGTCACGATATCATTGCGCTCACCGGGTAGGGTCGGGTTGAAAATGAGGAAGCACGTTGTTTGCTCGGGCCCCGCGTCGGGCGGAACGCTGCCCAGCCGGTGGTGCACGCTGTAGGTGCTTCCACCGGGCGAAGCCACGCCTCCGCTCTCGCTCTCGGGTTGGTACACCGCGCCGGATACGTGGTAGTAGGTGCAATCAGGTTCGCAATCTCCCTGGGTTGGTCGGGGCTGGTGTTTGGAAGATCCCCGGGAATCGATTCTCGTCGCGGTGCCAGAAGTGGAGGGATCCGGTTTCTGCGCAGGCGCCTTTCCCCACAACAGCAATATCGAGACAAGAGCGACTGCGCAAACGCCTGTTGAGCGGACGCTGTTGCCGGGTCGCAATGCGACCGTTCTGGGATATTTTGACATCGTCCCCTTTCCCCTGAATGAAGCCGGCAGATTCCCCCGAACCCGAACACCGTCGATTCGACCGGCCTATCCGGCGCCCCCCGCCGGCAGGATGGGGGCCGATAACGGGCGCCCATCCGCTGTCCACAATATGATACCACCAGATCGATCGCAATCCACTACGAACCCGAATCCGGGTAGCATGCCAACATCAACACCGCGTCAGCGCTGTTGGCCCGAAATATTGTAAGATGACCCGATAAGAGTAGGTGTGCTGATCCAATGGTGACGTTTTCGTGCCGAGTATGAAACCACGCTGCCTTTTTGTCCTGACCTATTACCCCGAGTTTATGGATGCGCTCTACGCGCGCGAACCCGGCGTGGCGGAGCTTGGATACGAGTCACATCTCGAACACCTGCTGGATACCGGTTTCGGGGTCGGCGACGCCTATTGCCGGGGACTGCGCAAGCTCGGTTGTGAGGCCTCAGTCGTAATTGTTAACGCCGATCGGCTTCAGGCCCGCTGGGCCATCGAGCATGATGTGCAAACCCACGGCAACATCCATGATCGCCGGCGGCAGATTCTGGCTGCCCAGGTCAACGAAGATCGCCCTGATGTGCTTTACGTCTTCGAGTGGTGTCCGCTTGGGGATGCATTTCTGGCTCAGATCAAGACACAGGTCGGCTTGCTGGTGGGCCAGATCGCCTCGCCATTACCCTCCAATCGAACCTTTGCCGCTTACGACCTGATGATCTCAGCCTGGCCGCCCATCGTGGACCACTTCCGCAGCAAGGGTATCGCCTGCGAGCCGCTCAGGCTTGGCTTTGATCCGCTTGCGTTGGAAAGGATCAGCCCCGAGCCGCCGCTGTACGACGTGACGTTCGTGGGCGGTTTCGCACCATCGCATGATGATCGGATTCCCTGGCTTGAGCAATTGCTACAGGAACTCGACGTGAACATCTTCGGATACGGGTTGGAGCGCGTTCCATCTGCATCGCCAATCCATAACCATTACCGAGGTCCAGCCTGGGGTTGGGAAATGTATGAGGCGATTCAGCGTTCGAAAATCACGCTCAACCGTCATGCCATTATCGAGGTGGGTTCGCCCCGCGACAGTTGTTGTGCCGCCAACATGCGGTTGTACGAAGCCACGGGCGTCGGAACGTGTTTGGTCACCGATGCGAAGGAAAACCTGTGCGAGATGTTTGAGCCGACGCGCGAGGTCGTTACCTATACCAACGCGCGCGACTGCGTGGAGAAGATTCAACATTACCTGACCCACGAGCGCGAGCGGAAGGTAGTGGCTGAGGCGGGGCGCCGGCGAACGATGCGCGATCACACCTACGATTCGCGGATGTGCGAGCTTCTCGACTTTCTTGTGCGGTATCTGCCAGCCGGGCGAAAAACCCTATCCCGGTAGGGCAAAGATTCTCTTTGCCTGGGAACGTGTTTGTTAGGCGTGTTCTCCTGTCAGAGCCGCGACCGTAAGGGAGCGGATTTCATTCGCGAAGCCGAACTGCTTCCTCACGGGCGCGGCTCTAAAAGAGGTTTCTCCTATACACTCAACCGTGAAAAACGGGGGTTTTGAACGGGGACCGCCAAGAAATGTCAGAATTTACTCGATTCTTGTTTCAGCCCATGTTACCCTGGTTGCCGTCTTTGGAATTTGGGGTGATTGCTACGCGCCGGCGTATGAGCAGGCAATATCGTGAAGTACAGCAGGGTTACGCCAGGATCGTTTCTGGCATTATTGGGCCCGCTTGGGGTGTTAAGCCCGCTAGCGGCGTTCGCCGCGAGTCTGGCGGGGGCGCTGCTCGCCCGCGGCGTTGATGTGCATTTCACCGAGCGTGTGATCTCGACCTCCGCAGACGGTGTCTATTCCGTTTTCGCGACGGACTTAGACACCGACGGGGACATCGACGTCGTCTCCGCGTCATGGATTGACGACAAGATTCGGTGGTACGAAAGCGACGGGGGCAAGGTCGCGGTCCACGAAATCGAACGCCGTCAGCGCCCCTCCGGCCCGTGGACGGATGTAGGCTTGGCCATCGAGAGCGAAATCACCCTCTCGGACCAGGAGCGCGGCAAGGAATGGGAATACCGCGTCATCGCCGTCAACAAAGCCCGTCCCGGCACGCCGACTAATACCGTTATGGTGGTGCTGTGAGGTCGGGTATTCGCATACGCAACTTTCAAAGGAGAAGGAA
>JADFMZ010000016.1 GCA_022563615.1 Planctomycetota bacterium | reverse complement strand
CATCACGCGCGTTCCAAGCCGACGGCTCAAGTGTGATTGAAGAATCACGCTCGGCGATTCGGATCTCCAGCCGGCTGGCATCAAGGTCCAGAAGGTGTATGATGTGGCGCGAAGGGAATCCTGGCGTGTTTCCATCGGAGGATATCAATGAGCGGTAGTAAGGGATTGTTGTTGGTTCGGGCCTGCGCCATAGCGATCGTCACAGTGGTGTTGGTCTCGGGAGTGGCATGCAAGGAAAAAACGACCACACAAAAACAGTATCGCGGCCTGTTGGGGGCAGATTCCGACAAGGTCAAGATCGATGGCCCCAAGACGCTCCTCTGGGCTGGTGGAGATCGCAGCGGGCCGGATGCCCAGTGGTACGATTTCACCGGTTCGCCCATTCCGACGGAAAAGCTGCAATTCGGAATCGGCAAGGACCGGATTCAATCCATTGATGACCCGCTTTTCGTTGCGACCGACGATCCCCGCCTGCTCGATATCCCGAGCAGCCACTACGGCAGAGACGCTCTGCCCAAGACCAACGACGAAATCATGGTCATGGGATACGTTGAAAACGGCGTGGCGCGGGCCTATCCCACCGCCCTGCTGGATCATCATGAACTGGTCAATGACACCATCGGCGGCAAGCCGGTTACTGTGGGTTGGTGACCGTTGGCCAAACTGTCCGTGGTCCACGGACGTGAGAAGGATGGCCGGATCGACGAGTTCGGCGTGAGCGGCTACGTCTACAAAAATATATTTCTGATCTACGATCGCCGCACGGAAAGCCTGTGGTATCCACTCGACGACCACGAATGGACGGCGATTTCCGGAATCCGCAAGGGAGAAACGCTGCCGTTCATTGAGGAGCCTCCCATCATGCCGCTGGGTGAATGGCGTGGGCAACATCCTGACACGACCGTCTTGCTGGGTTCACGAAAGGAAATCGAGGCAGCGCACAGCGCGGCGGAATCAACCTCTGCGGATGGCAACTCCGACGCCGGGCCGGGATAGCTGCAACGTCTGGAGCAAGCCCTAGGCCTTTTCTTTCGACCCTTCGGTTCGCACTAGCCTTAGCTGGACTTGAGCCCGCTGGATCGCCTTGCTTCGAGCGCGATAGCCGGCTTCGTCGGGAACACGCATCGCCCGGGCTTCAACGCGTGATTGTTCGACCACGGCGGCGTCGAGATCCTCGGCATGTGCGGTGCTTTCGGTCAGGATCGTAAGCCGGTTGTCAACGACCTGCGCGAAGCCCTCATCCACCATCATGACGTGCCGATCGTTTGCAGTTTCGATCCGCAACAAACCTATGCCCAGCTTGCAGACCAGAGGCGCCCGATTCACGAGCACGCCGAACTCACCATCATGGGCTGGAAACGCCACGAACTTGGCTTCGCAGTCGAGAACCTGCCGCTCGGGGGTAATCACCGTACACTGGAATGTTTCACGTCTGGCCATGGATGTCAAACCCGCAATGTCAACTCAGTAATGCCCAATGTCTGAGAAACGCCGACCTATCGAAATCGGGTAATACCCGGTTCCGGCGTTGTGCTTATCCTTTCGCCAGCTTCTCCGCCTTGGTGGCGGCCTCTTCAATCACGCCCACGTACATGAACGCCGACTCCGGCAGATGGTCCCATTTGCCGTCACACAATTCCTCGAAGGATCGCACGGTGTCTTCGCGCGAAGTGTAGTTGCCGCTGAAGCCGGTGAACTGCTCAGCCACGTAAAACGGCTGGGAAAGGAATCGCTCGATCTTCCGTGCTCGCGCAACGGCGACCTTATCATCCTCGCTAAGCTCATCCACACCGAGAATGGCAATGATGTCCTGCAAGTCCTTATATCGCTGGAGAATCTGTTGGACCCGTCGGGCAACTTTATAGTGACGCTCTCCAATATATTCCGGTGCAATGATCCGGCTTGTGGAGGCCAGCGGATCGACGGCCGGGTAGATCCCCTTTTCCGCGATGCTGCGTTCGAGGTTGACCGTGCTGTCCAGATGAGTAAACGCCGTTGCGGGAGCGGGGTCGGTATAGTCGTCGGCCGGAACATAGATCGCCTGAATGCTGGTCACCGCACCGCGTTTGGTCGAGGTGATCCGCTCTTGCAGCTCGCCCATCTCCGTACCCAACGTGGGCTGATAGCCGACCGCGGACGGCATCCGACCCAGGAGCGCCGAAACCTCCGAGCCGGCCTGAGAGAACCGGAAAATGTTGTCGATAAACAAGAGCGTGTCCGCGCCGGTGTTGTCGCGGAAGTATTCCGCCATCGTCAATGCCGAAAGCGCTACACGCAGTCGCGCGCCCGGCGGCTCGTTCATTTGGCCGAATACCATCACGGTTTGATCCATCACGCTTCGCCCGGTGTCGCCGATCTTGGCCTCCTGCATCTCCAGCCAAAGGTCATTACCCTCGCGCGTGCGCTCCCCAACGCCGGCAAAACAGGAGTATCCACTGTGAAATCGGGCCAATCGGGCGATCAATTCCTGAATGATGACCGTCTTTCCCACGCCGGCGCCGCCAAACAGGCCGGCCTTGCCGCCTCGGACGAGTGGACAGAGTAGATCAATAACTTTGATCCCCGTCTCGAACAGCTCGGTCTTGGAGGAGAGATCCTTAAATTCCGGTGGTTCGTGATGGATCGGGCGGCGCTCTTTGGCCGTGATGGGACCGCGCCCGTCAATCACCTGCCCGACGAGATTGAACACCCGGCCGAGCGTTTCCTCGCCTACGGGAACCATGATCGGCGCGCCGGTGTCGATGATATCCATTCCGCGCGTGACGCCGTCTGTAGATCCGAGCGAAATAGCGCGCACCCGCCCGCCACCCAGATGCTGCGCGACCTCACACCAGAGTGTGTCCTTGGTCGTTTCGCCCAGCACGGTCCGTTCCACCTCCAACTGCAGCGCATTGTAGATGTCGGGCATGCGGTCCTCTGAGAACTGCGCATCAAGAGTTGAGCCGATGACCTGCGTGACTTTGCCGTGATTCCCGTTTTCCATCATGCCAATCCTTTACGCACAGAACTAATCTTAAGGGCGCTCCCCCAATAGCGATTGTCCAAACCTGAAGCTATGTTACTCAACATTCGCCGTTCCTTGGTCTATTCCAGTGCATTGGCGCCGCCGACAATATCCAGCAGCTCCATCGTAATATAGGTTTGTCTCGCCCGGTTGTAACGCCGCGTGAGGCTCTTGATCATATCCGTGGCCGCGTCGGTAGCGGCCTTCATAGCGACCATCCGCGCGATCTGTTCACTGACTACGGCTTCGGTAAAGCATTGAAACAATCGCACCCGAACCGTGGCTGGTAAAAGTTCATTTAGAAGCGCTTCGGGGGCGGGAGAGAATTCATATTCCACGCGCCTGGAAGTTTCAGCCTTCTTCGATCCCGAGTCCACGTCACAGGCCAGCGGCAGCAACTGCATGACTTCAGCTCGCTGTTGGCCGGCGGAAACGAATCTCATATAAGCCACGTGCACCGTTGCGATTTCGCCGCGAGTCAATCGATCCATCCATTCATTGGCAATGGGTTCGACGTCCTCGAAGCTGGGCGCATCGGAGACTTGTGCAGTCTGTTTTGCCATCGGCCGCTTAAGAAACTGGAAGAAGGCAATCCCCTTCTTTCCGATCATGTGGACGTCGGTGTCAATGCCGTGCGCACTTTGCTCGTCCAGATGCGCAGCGGCAGCCCGGAGCACGTTCGCGTTGTAGCCGCCACAAAGCCCCCGCATGCTTGTCAGAATAAGCAAGGACGACCGTTTCACATTCGGTTGGGTTTGCAGCAAAGGATGGTCAACGCCTTCGGCGCTTTCGGACAGGTTGGCCACCAGCTCGGCGAGCTTTTCGACATAGGGCTTGGTGCCCATGGCGCGTTTGAACGCAGCCTGAAAGCGGGCCGTCGCGATCAACTGCATCGTGCGCGTGATCTTACAGATATTGCGGGCCGTCTTACGGCGCTTCAGCAGTACTTTTCGATTCGCCATCGCTATGCCGCGGTCACTTGAGGTTTCTCGTCGGCGGCCGTCTTCCGATCGCCCTTGGATTTGCCGTCGTCCAGGAACCGCGTTTTGAAGTCCTGGATTACACGAACCAACGTTGCCGACAGCTCAGCCGAGATCGCGTCCTTCTCGTCGATCTCACGACTAATCTCCGGGAACTCATCATGAAGATGTCTGAGCAGGTCCTTCTCGAACGCTGAAACGCGATTGGCTGGAACGTCGTCCAGATGCCCTTGCGTTCCGACGAAGAGACCGAGGATTTGGTCGGCCACACCCGTGGGCTGATATTGCGGCTGTTTCAACAGCTCAACCATGCGCAGACCTCGGTCCAGTTGCCGTTGGGTCGTGACGTCCAGTTCGGTGCCCAGTTGGGCGAAGGCTTCCAGCTCTCGAAAGGCGGCAAGGTCCAACCGTAGCGAACCGGCGATCTTCTTCATCGCCTTGCGCTGGGCGTTGCCGCCGACGCGTGAAACGCTGATCCCAACGTTCACGGCCGGTCGAACCCCGGCGAAGAACAGATCAGGATCCAGGTAAATCTGCCCGTCGGTAATGGAAATGACGTTCGTCGGGATGTAGGCCGACACCTCGCCTTCCAGGGTCTCGATGACGGGTAAGGCCGTCATGGAACCGCCGCTGTCGGGGAACCGGTGAACGCGGTATTGGTCCCGATCCGGTAGCGTTTCAAGCCACGTCTTCGCCCGCTCCAATCCGGCGGGTCGATGATACCGGCTGTTGATGTCGTCCGGACGATGTTCTTTCGGCGCGGCCAGGCCTTGGGGATGCTTTCGAGTCAGCGATCGGTCGCAACTATCCTGGGGCGTGTCTTTGGGGACCACCGCGTATTCGTCACGGAGTTTGCAACTGCGCTCGAGCAGGCGAGAGTGGAGATAGAAAACGTCTCCCGGATAGGCCTCACGCCCCGGTGGGCGACGCAACAGCAGCGACAGTTGCCGATAGGCGTGGGCGTGCCGAGTCAGGTCATCGTAAACACAAAGCGTCGCCCGGCCTTGACTGTACATGAAGTATTCCGCCATCGCCGCGCCGGCATAGGGTGCGATGTATTGAAGCGGCGCCGGATCGGCGGCTGACGCCGAGACCACGATGGTATAGTCCATCGCCCCACACTCGCGGAGCTTGTCCACCACGCCGACGACCGTCGATTCCTTCTGTCCGATCGCGACGTACACACAGATGACGTCGTTGCCCTTTTGGTTGATGATGGTATCAATGGCGATCGCGGTCTTGCCGGTTTTGCGATCGCCGATGATTAGTTCTCGCTGCCCTCGACCGATCGGGATCATACTGTCGATGGCCTTAATGCCCGTTTGGAGAGGCTCGCTCACCGGTTGCCGTTCGACAATGCCCGGAGCCTTGAACTCCAACGGACGCCGATGCTTCGTTTCCAATACGCCGAGCCCGTCCAGCGGTCGTCCAAGAGGGTCAACGATTCGACCGATCATCTTTTCGCCGCACGGCACACTGAGCAACTCCCCGGTGCGGCGAACCTCGTCCCCCTCCTTGATGCCCAGGTAATTACCGAGGACGACCACACCGACGGAGTTCTCCTCGAGGTTGAAGACCTGCCCTGAGGCGCCATTCTGAAAGTCGAGCTGTTCGCTCGCCACCGCGTTGCGCAGACCGTAAACCCGCGCGATGCCGTCGCCGACCTCGACCACCTTGCCGACCTCAGCCACGTCCACGTTGCTGCGATAATTTTGGATTTCCTCGGTAATTACCGACGCTATTTCATGAACCTTGAATTTCATTTCCAACTCTTCCGTAGTTCGATGTCTTCACTGGTTGCAGAGTGCATGGATCGCCTTTCGCGGCGCTTGTGAGCGATGTTGCATTCCCCGTTCTTCAAACCCGTCCGATCCCTTCTAGACTGCGACCTCAAGATGCGAGTCCCCGCTTTGAAGCTCGTGCGAAGCGCGCTCGAGCAACGCCGACCGCAGGGTCTGGAGCCGCGTACGCACACTTGCGTCGAATTTCTCATCGCCGATCTGCACGATCAGGCCGCCGAGCAGGGACGCATCCACCGTTTCCACCAGGTCGGCCTGTTTCCCGGACAGTTTGCACGCCAGTTCGCGCACCTGCGCACGAAGGGCGTCGGTCAACGGAACAGCCGTGCGCACATGCACGTCCACGTGACCGCGCCCATCCTTATGAAGCCGCTGGTAGGCCTGAGCCACGGCGCCCAACGCTCCCAGCCGTTCCCGGTTGTTGAGCACCTGAAGCGAATCCACAAGCAGGTCGCCGTACCGGCCGCGAAACAACTTTTCGATCACGCCGCCCCGAACGGCAGTATTGACGGAGGGAGTCGAAAGGAAATCAGCGAAGTCCGCGTCGCGCTCGAGATGCGCGGTCAGGTCTCCAAGCTCTTCGAGCAGCGTGTCCACCTGCCCCTTCGATTGGGCAAGATCGAACAGGGCCGAGCCGTACACGCGCGCGACAGCTTCATCCTGTTGGTCCATCGTGGCCATCGTTGGATCGGTCCCTTTCCTTAGTTGCGACTGAGCTGCTCCAGTTCCTGGAGCGATTCCTGGATCAGCCGTTCGTGTTCCCCGGCGTCGAGCTTCTTGTTCAGCACGCGGGAAGCCACGTCGGTAGCCAGCGTGGCGCTGAGCGTGTACAGCTCCTTGATGGCCGTCTCGGTGGCGAGTTCGATCTCGCGTTTGGCCCGATCCGCCACCCTGGTCGCTTCAGCCCGAGCGTCTTCCTCAATCCGTCGCTTCACGACCTCGGCGTCGCGGCGCCCTTCCTCCACGATTGCAGTCGCCTCGGCGCGAGCGGAGTCGAGCTTTTCGACGTATTCTTTCAGCCGGGCCTCAGACTCATCCCGATCTTTCTTGGCTTGGGTGAGTGAGTCGCGAATGAAGGTTTCCCGCTTCTTCAGGCCTTCGAGGATCGGCTTCCAGGCGAACTTACCCAGAACCACCAGAACGGCAGCAAAGGTCAGCAGGCTCCAGAAGACATTGCCCAGATCACCGGTGAACAGTGAGGGCTGCTCGCCGCCCTCAGATGCCTGGACGACCTTCGCGCCCAGGAACATCGCCGCACCGGCAGCTATTGCGATACGAGGGCCTCTCATCGCCGCATCTCCTTCCTGAATCGTTCGCGCGCCACGTCGTTGCCCTTCTACTTAATGGCTGCGATAAATCCGCCCAACACGGCGAACAACGTCGCCCCTTCGATCATCGCAGCGGTAATAATCATCGCGGTGCTGATGCTTCCCGAGGCCTCGGGCTGCCGCGCCATGGACTCGACGGCACTTGCGCCGATGCGCCCGATGCCCGCAGCGCCGCCTATGACCGCCAATCCAGCGCCGATAGCGCCACCTAGATTGGCCGCTGTGGTGCCGGGAAAGACCGGGGACGAGCCGTTCGAGAGCGTTGCCCCCTCGGTGGAATCGTGTTCCTGGGCCAGCGCCGGGCTCGCCATCATCACCGACATTCCGACCACCATCAACAGCAGAGCGAACTTCGCCAGCTTCTTATTCATGATCCAGACTTCCTTTTTTTTAAGATGCCGTCCTGTGGGAGAGGGCGGCCGATGTTTCATCGCTCGCTTCATGGCCCGGATGTCCCACAACGCTCCAGGCATGGAGACCCGTAAATCGTCTTGTTCGTGCTCGAATGCGAAACCGCCTGAACCTAATCCGTCCGTGCCGCGCCCGCCTCGGGACGGTCTAGTGAGAAGCAGCCGGTTCCGCCTGAGCGTGCTCCTCACCGTGCTCGTGGTGAATCACAACCGCCTGTCCAATGAACAAGGCAGTCAGGAAGGTAAAGATAAACGCCTGTAGAAAGGCGACAAAAAGTTCCAACAGATTGAAGGCCACGCCCGCCAGAACCACCAGGATTCCGATGCCCGCTGCAGGCACCGTCCCCAGCGCGACATAGCTGATGCTGATGAAGCTCAACAGGACCGCCAACAGCACGTGGCCCGCCACCATATTGGCAAACAAACGCACCGTCAACGCAAAGCACTTGGCCAGCAGGCCGATGACTTCCAGGAAGGCAATCAACGGCGCTATGAAGATGGGCCCCTGGAAAAAGTGACGCACGTAGTTGAACCCGTTGTACCGCAGGCCGTTGACCACGGTCATCACCAACGTGCACACCGCCAGTGTGCCGGTGACCCAGATGTTGCCCGTCGCCGCGCCACCGAACCCGTGATGCGCCTCCGGATAGACCACCTGCACCAACCCACGGGTGAACGGTTCAATCGGAAGCAGCCCCAGGAGATTGATCGTAAGAATGTAAAAGAACGCCGTCCAGATGTAAGGGACGAAACGATCCGTGTGCTCGCCCAGCGCCGGTCTGGCCACTTCATCTCGAAGGTAGGCGCAGATCACCTCGATGAAATTGCCGAATCCTCTGGGTGTCAGGTCTTGGACCACATCGCCGGTGTCGCGCACGCGCACAAACCGCGGTATCAACAGAATCAGCACCAGCGCAGCGATGATCTGCATGATGATGTGGTTGGACACCAGCGTGATCTGCCCATCCGGCGTGAACCAGTTGTCGCTGGTTCCAACCGGGATCTTCTGATAGGTCCACTGGAATACGTGGTCCAGCGGGCTCGATGCCATCAGGATGCCGCCTGTCATATTACGATCCGACCTCCGTTGACCTTTTTCGGCTCACGCGAACCGCTACAAACGTATCCAGCATCAGCATCGGGAGATAGCTGACCGCAACCCAAACCACAAACACGGTGCGATCGACAAAACCACTCAGCGCCACCGGAATCACCAGAAGCAGCACCGTCAAAAACCGCAGCGCGGTCGACATCAGGACAGCCAGCGCCGCTTCGGACGCAGGCCGGGTGGTGCTCCAGGCTAACACGGCGGCACCGACGCAACCCGCCGCCACGCTCACGCCGCAACCGGCCAACATCGATCCGATTGCTTCGGGCCCCGCGATTCGGATCGTGGGAACATACCCCAAGCCGGCGATCAGGCCTACTGCTATACATCCAACGCCTGCATATCGCGCGAAAGACCTCACGAGGGTAACGCTACCGCGCTCAACGCCGTCCGGATTACTCATCATCATCTTCTGGACGCTTGCGCCGGTCGGGCGGCTGAAAAGCCGACAACGACTGACGGACAAGGTTGTAAGTACCACCGATCAGGCCAAGGGCCGTCCCGACCACCAGGCCCCACGGGCGACAACCATAGCGCCCGTCGATCCAATACCCCAACAGGGCAAACACCGCCACCGCCGACGCATACTCGATTCCGATCCCCGAAAACCTAATCCATGACGGCTGATCGCGCCTTTGCTTAGACATCCCGGAACCCAGAGCCTAGTGCACCATCCGCCTAAATCTGTGGGTGACGGGCAGCGCATGTTGTCGTGTGCCACTGCTCTTGAGCAGTGCCCACGGTGGTTTTCGTGAAGTTTATGCACTGCTCAAGAGCAGTGGCACACCCACAAGACGACACGTGACGCTGCACTATCGCCTATTTCAGGGATCCTTAGCGGCACCGGTTTTCGACCGGCGAACCGCACCCCGATTCTCCCGCGACAGGCAAGCGCCATCCTGCGAGGGGCCGCAGTCTAGCAGCGTCAGCGGGACCATTCAAGCACCTTTTCTGGCCTCTTTTTCGCAAGTTATAGAATCATGCTCATCGCTGCCGTTTGACGCTTCCCAACCGGAAGATTAGCCTTCAGATGGGGATGGCGTACGGTTTCCCCGTGAAGCACCATTGCACCATCAATCTTGATCGGATGGGTGGTTGGGTAGGAGGGCGTAGCCCTCACGGAACGGTCTCAGCCCGTTTGGGAGTCGCCGAGAGAAGGCTAGAGATGGCCTTCGCCGTCCACCTCCCATGGCGATCGCCCAACCCGTCTTCTCATGGCTGGCAGCGCGTCACAAATTGGCGACCCACCTGCATGATTCAACACCTGGCTGTAGTCGGAGCGACAGGAGCGGTCGGGCGCGAGGTTTGCACCCTCCTGGGGCGGTACTCCCACCGGGTGAAACGCGTATCCCTCTTGGCCTCGAAGCGGGGTGCGGGCACGCGGATTCCCGTAGGCGAAACGGTTGTGGAGGTCAGAGAACTGACCGGGCAAAGCTTCAAGGGCGTGGACTTCGTCATCTGTTGCGCCGGGGGCGAAGTAAGTCGGCAATTCGCCCCGATCGCCGTTGGCGAGGGCGCCGTGGTGATTGACAACTCTTCCGTTTTTCGCATGGAGGCCGACGTTCCCCTGGTCATTCCGGAGATCAACCCGGGCGACGCCCGACGCCATCGCGGAATCGTTGCCAATCCCAACTGCTCCACCATCATCATGAACGTTGCGGTCTGGCCGCTGCACCAGGCCAATCCTCTGACCCGAATCGTCGTCGATACCTATCAGGCCGCCAGCGGCGCGGGGGCGTCAGCCATGGAGGAATTGCGGGTTCAGACGGCCGACGTGCTCGAAGGACGGCCGGCGCGTCCGCGCGTTTTCCGCCACCCGATTGCGTTCAATCTTTTCTCCCACGACACACCGATCGGCCCCGACGGCTACAACACCGAGGAACGCAAGATGATCGACGAAACGCGGAAGATTTTTCATCAGCCGTCGCTGGCGGTTACCGCCACCTGTGTCCGAGTTCCCGTCTTGCGCGCCCACAGTGAGGCGATCCATTTGACGTTCGAGCGGCCGATGTCACCGGACAGCGTGCGAGAGATTCTGCGGAAGGCGCCCGGCGTGGAGTTGGTGGATGACGTTCGTGGAGGCCGCTTCCCCATGCCCGTGGACGCGACCGGGCGCGATCCCGTCTTGGTCGGGCGCATTCGTCAGGACGCCAGCCAGCCGGACAGCCGTGGAATCGCGCTCTTCGCTTGCGGCGATCAACTCCGCAAAGGCGCAGCCTTGAACGCCCTGCAGATTCTTGAGTGCCTGCTCGACTGACTCACTAGTGCTTTGTCACAGCTAAATCTTCGGGTTCGGTCTACGCCGTGTCGTGCCCTACACTGCTCAAGAGCAGTGGCACACCCGAACAATTAGCTGTGACAAAGCACTAGCGCCTTGGCAAAGGTCCGCGCACCGGCTTGGGCTTTGATTATCAAGAGGGTGTCCCGCCTGGGACCGCTACTGGAGGGTTGTTGAAACGTATCCGGTAGAGAATATCGGTACCCGACTTCCTGGTTTGAATGCCGTGTGGAGCCACGGCGCTGCACATGATCCCTACGCGTAGCGCGTCGATTACGCTTGCTTCCGCTTGACCTCCGATCAGCCTCGGGGCGACAAACACCTGGGCTTCATCCACCAACGAAGCGTGGAAAAAGGAACGCAGCAACGTCGGACCGCCTTCGACCAGCAGGTTCGTAACGTCGCGTCGGGCCAACTCCCGAAGGCAATCCTTCAGGATGAGCCTGCCTCGGCGCGTTCGACAGGCGATCACATCAACCCCTAGCTCCCTCAAACGCTCCGCCTTGGCCGTTCGGGCCGGTGAAGAACCGGTGAATACCAAGGTTGGAACGGAGTTAGCTGTGGCCGCCAGGCGGCACCGTGGAGAAAATCGAAGCCGTCCGTCGAGTACAGCCCGAACAGCCTGCCGACGAATCGGGACGTCGCGCGCAGTGAGCATGGGGTTATCAGCCCGCACCGTACCCGATCCGACCAGCACGGCATCGACACGGGCGCGTAGGCGATGCACTCGTCGCCGAGACGCGTCGCACGAGATCCATTTGGATTGTCCCCGTCCGACCACCAACGCGCCGTCGAGGCTTTGTGCCCATTTGGCGATGACGTAAGGCCGCCCGAGAGCCAGGCGCGTCAGGTAGGGAGCCAGCATTTCCGCAGCCGGCTCCGCGCCAACGCCGCAACGTACGCTTATTCCGGCGGCGCGAAGCCGTTTGATTCCCCCTCCAGCCACGGCCGGATGTGGATCCCTAACGGCTACGACTACCCGTTTGACGCCCGCTCGGATCAAAGCTTCCGTACATGGGGGGGTCTTGCCGTGATGACAGCACGGTTCGAGGGAGACGTAGACCGTCGCGCCTCGCGGGCTGTCGCGGCACGAACGCAGCGCTGCAATCTCGGCATGAGGGCCGCCGAACCGCCGATGATAACCCTCGCCAAGCACCCGGCCGTTACGGGCGATCACGCATCCGACCATGGGGTTAGGCTCGACGCGTCCTTCGCCTCGCCCTGCCAGCGCTATCGCGCGCTGCATCAGGTCCGCGTCAAACAACTCGGACCGGCGCGAGAATGATCGCTTTTTGGAAGAGCTCGCCAACAAAGGGGCTCCGAAGTCTCTGAAAGCGTGTAGGAGGGGCCACGACCCACCGAACCACCGCCGTGAAGGATCGATTTCGCACGCGAAACTCTACCGCTTCCTAACGGGCGCGGCTCTGAAAGAGGGTTCTCACCTACGCTCTCAGAGTCCGGGTAGAGCAGGGGCTTCGCGCTTGCGATGCCCGCGAGACGATTGAAGCAGAAGCATCCCGACACCGACCACCAATGACGCGTCCGCCACGTTGAAGATCCAAGGCCACATATCGATCCCCCCGATCTTCGGAACCCACTTGGGAACCTTGGGGGCGAATTTGATGAAATCTCGAACCACTCCTTGTCGCCGAAGGCTGACCTCGGACGATGCAAACCTGCGGGGGTGCGCACCGTCAGGCCAGTCGCCACAACGAAGGATCGGCGCCGACGGTTCGCTCACACAGGCGCCGATGAAGGAGCGCTGCTTTCCCGCGCGGGTTTGAAACGTGACGACATCGGCCTTGATCAGCGCCCGGTCGTACAAGTTGCCGATCGCGCCGGCCATCACCATGCCCAGAGCGAGGTGAAGGCCCCACTGTTGCCGTCCACTCCGCCCGAACACATACACCACGAACCCCAGCGCCACAACAGAGGCGACTACGAAGACCCCCACAAACCCGGTAAATGAACCGAACACGGCTCCGTCGTTCAAGGAGCGGCGGAACTCCAGCACATGGGGGATCATCGTTCTGGTCTCGTTGGGCCGAAGCGACGAAAACGCCCATTGCTTCGACCACAAATCCAGACCGGCCAGAACGATAGCGGGAAGCCAGAGGCGAAGATGGCACCGAAGATGAAACCACGCGAAATCCATTCCACGTTCCGGGGTGGGATTAATGCTTTCGGGAGGCGCCTCCATCTGCTTGACCTAAATGGGGCGGCCGTCCTCTATGGCACTGGCGTGTTCGACGCAATACTTGGCCCACGGTTTGGCCCGCAACCGCGCAAGTCTGATTCTGTGGCGCGTCGCCAGGCAGTTGCCGTACGTCCGGTCTTCGATTCGGACCAGGGCTTCGTCGATCTCTTGAACCAGCGCCCGCTCGCTGGCGATCAGACCGAGGGTGAAATCCTGCTCCCAATTGTCGCTGCCCAGGTCGGCCATGTGAATGGGCATCGACGTGTGCTCATGTTCTCCCTGGCTGTTCCGGTTGAAGGCCTCATCCGTCAGTTGCTTCACATCACCGGCCAGCTCAGTTCGCTTGGCGATCAGCAATTCCTTGAACTCCAGAAGGTGTTTGGGCGTCAGGCGCGTCTTGGGCAGCGGCCGACTCGGATCAGGGAATGCGGGATTCCATGAGAGCGCCGTCGACCCGACATCGGTGGCAACCGGTGAACGCCGGCGAACCGGTACTCGCTTGGCCTTACCGGCACCAGCGGTCCGTGTCGCACTTGACTTCGATCCGTTCTTGGGTTGGGCCGGAGCCGGCTTTCCGCTGACTTGGATGCTGCTCTTGGCCGCCGTCTTCAAAGGCCGCGATACGGATTTCAGAGATACGGTGTTACCCTTACGTCCGCTCTTCGGAACCCGGACCGTCGCCCCATCGCCTGTCGAAGAAGAGGATTTCCGCTTCGCGCGCGTCGGGGAGGCAGTTTTGCTCCTCGACTTAACGGTTCGGGAGGTACGCTTCGAGATCGTTTTTCCACCAGTTCTCTTTTTCACCGGAGGGTTCCCGAATATCCAGGCGCCGCCCGCAATCGCTAAGTCTCTACTACATAAAGGGATGCGAACGAGACAATCGAGCGAGTATAGAGGCCGAGGCACAGGCTGTCAACCTTCGGAGGCGGGTGCCGGACGCCGAAACAGCACCTCGATCGTCGTTCGATCACGAATCACGCCGGGGAGCTGAAAAAGCAAGTTTCCCGCCCTGTCCCTGGCCACCCGATCAAGAATGCGGTCCTGAACGTAGACCCACGCCTGGAGACCATCCTGTTCAAGAATGCGAAACACGGGGGAATACAGCGGCGACACGGTTCCATCAATCACGAATCGTACGCGACCTTCCCGGGGCGAGAGCACGTAACACCCGGTCGACGGTTCGAAGCCGTGCGACGATCCGACCTCCACCAACAGTGCGGGCGGGCGCGCATAACTCATCGCCTGTTCTGCAATCGGCCGCTGAAGTTCTTCGCCGACGCCGGCAAGAAGCAGATGAGCCGACCAGGTCTTCACAGCCTCGGCAACGCCCCGGTCCGTGGCGATCAGCAAGGCACGATTGTGCTCGACATCCACTTGTTTCACGACACGGGTTCCGAAATCGGTGGGGCTTGGCACGAAGACCAATTGCGCGTCGCCTTCCGTGCTGCGCAACACGCCGTAGGCCGGCAATTCCGGTGGATCCTGCTCGTCGCTCACATCCGCGCCGGGCGAAAGGTCGGCCCCAAACGTTTCTCCGGTTGCCGGGGAAAGCGCGACCGCCAATCCCAATCCCGGTGGGGACCAGCGCTCCGTCGCCCCCGTTGCTTCGACGCCCACATAGATCTGGCCGGTCGGGTAGATCGTATATAGCCAGCGCTGGAACGGCTGATCTTGCTGTGGGGCATCCGGATCGTCCACAAAGCGCCATTCCACAAGAACCACGGCGCGTACGAGGCTCATTTCCAGGATGGCTTGTCGGGAAACGACTCTTTCCCCCAGAGACTCGAAGCCGTTTTGTGCTGCGTTTTCGCCGTCAAGGACGACGGGAGTGGGGCCCAGCGTTGTGCCGCGCACCAGGTTCCGCAATCGATAGGGATCCGTGGCTAGATGGTACCACTCCGCGACCTGCCCGTGAGCGAAGGTCCACTCAAACCGTCCACCGGCGCCGATGCGCCAGCGCCGGCCCACGCGTTGAACGTAGAGATCGCCGTCCCGGTTCTTGGAATCGCCGAATAGATCCTCCCGGGCGGCGGTCAGGATGATGTCATCGAAGCGCACCTCGACCGGCCTGTTCATTCCGCTGATGGCCAACCTTAACTCTCGCACGTCGTCCAAGAGGATGTTTTCGCCGGCCTCGGCAAGATCCAGACGCGCGACGTTCCAGCCGCGATCCAGCTTCATGGTGGATCGGGTGTGATGTGGATCGTCGGATGGCCCGGAACTGATTTCCACCTCCAGGTTCAACCCGGATTTGGGGGAATGGACGGCCATCAGAAGCAGATCGAACTGCCGCCAATCGCGTTTGAGAAACCAGTGAGTCGCGTCATCGTTGTTGATGATGATGCTGTCATCCCTCGATCCGGCCTTCAATCGTAAACAGCCGCCACCGGTTTCCGGCCGGCCGCCCCGGACGTCCCAGACGCACGAAGCTTTCGGCGCAGCGGGCGACGAATGAATCAGTTCCATGTGTTTGGCGTCTTCAAAATCTGCAATGACGACAAACGGCCCGCTGTGCAACTCGGAGTAGGCGAGCAAGAACCGATCGGTGCGTGTGGATGTCGAACCACTCGGACCGGGCAGACGACAGGCGCCCAGCGGCGTAAACAATGCAACAGCCGTGCACATCGCCCATCGGTATCGATATGGTCGTGCGTTCATGGCCCACACCCTATCCAACGGCGCGACCCGATGCAACGCCTGCCAGATGGAAATCCGCTCTCCACGGGGTATTGCCTATTGATCGGGATCTCCATTAACATGCGTCGAAGCGCGTCGAGGATGGTCCATCCTTTTTGAGGGGGAGCAACGGGCATCCGGGGACAAAATCGCAGTTAGGGTTCGCTGGTGATGCGATATCGCGGCACTACCGAGAACCGCTGCGGATCAGCACCACGAGTGGGAACGCGGCAACGTTTTGGGACGTATAAGGGTGAGGCGCGGCCCTTTCGGCCCGTCGCGCAGGAATCGACGAAGTTCGTTGGGAGCGCGTTGAGATCGAATCATACAATACCCGTAGAGGCCTGATGCTTACGGCCGGCGAGAATCATCGCTTACGGCGGCGGGATCGGAGCTTGTGATATCATGGCTAATGTTCAGGTTGTACCGGTAGGTCAGGGTGAGCTCGAACTGATCACCCAACTCTACAACGAGCTCTTCAACCCGCGCCGCGACGTCGAGTTCTTCCGGAGGCGGTTTCAAGGGCGTCACAACGTCAGCATGTTGGTGGCGGTTCTCGAGGAACAGCACGTGGGCTTTGCGGTTGGGTTTGAGCTGATGCCCACGACCTATTTCAGTTGGCTTTGCGGCGTCCTGCCCGACATTCGCCGGCAAGGCATCGCCACGCAACTCATCCAGGGTCAACATGCCTGGGCCGTCGAGCATAAGTATGAGATGATCCGCTTCGAGTGCCGGAACCAGCACCGGGCCATGCTGCACGTCGCCATCCGCGAAAACTACGATCTGGTCGGCATCCGTTGGGACACCGCCACCGCCAACAACGTCGTCATCTTCGAAAAGGATTTGCGCTAGACGCCGGACGCCGATCAAACAAGAGTAGCGCGGACCCTGGTGGGCGGCGTCATCCGGCTGGAAATTCGGGGCATTCGATCAAGAAGGGCGCAAAGGCGCCAAGTGCTCCGCATATCGGAGAACCCCCCACGCTTCGTCGAATGTGACTCGGAACAATTGGATGTCTACGGGCAGATGTTGACGATCGTTCCGAGCGGTTGGCCCTGGTCAGGGCACTGGCCAGGAATCGTGCAGGCCGGATCCACACAGAAGTCGCCGATTTCGGCTGCGCGCACCTCGAAATCGCCCGGGGCACAGTTGGCCAGAAACGTCCCGCACGGATCGACGAATCGGCTGATCGCAACCAGGCGATCGTCGCAGGACTCAATCAATCCGTACATGAATGGCCCGGCCAATAGCAGAGCCGCCACCTTCGCCCATCGTGGCTTGGCGTGAATTGATCCTGAATTCATGTCATTTGTTCCTTGGCTTATG
Organism: Planctomycetota bacterium; assembly: GCA_022563615.1. GTDB lineage: Bacteria > Planctomycetota > Phycisphaerae > UBA1845 > UBA1845 > JADFMZ01. The sequence goes on along the minus strand of JADFMZ010000016.1, from coordinate 1,913 downwards.
TAGGGGCGGTTCGTCGGGGCACTGACGGCTCCATGGTCCGTCCCGTCCTCCACGCGCCTGCCGCCGACACTTCCTCTACGGACCCACACCGCCGGACGAGCAATCGGTAAACAACGGCAACTGCGTGCCCCCCTCCACGGTCTGATTGCCGCTGCCTATTCCGGTGCATGGATCGATCGCACCGCCGAATAATCCGCTCTGGCAATCAAACACGAAGCAAAAATCGGTCGTGACCAGCAGCGCCTCGCCTAGAAAGCTGCTGCATCCGGTTCCCGGCCCGGCAAGAAGGAATCCACCCGCCGCAAACAGGGTAGCGGCGATACTCAATGCCCGACGACCAGACCGCATGTCCACGCTCCTTATTAGTCCGTTGGCCAGGATTCTCCGGCGACGTCCCGCGCCGGCATCCGTCCGGGAACCTGGCGACGCCAAGTATAGCGCCTCGGGATCTCCCTTGCAAGCCAATCCGCTTTCACCGGCCCATTCTTACACCGATCGACTGTCCCGGCAAGGCCGCCTTGATCCGCCATCCGATCAGGACGGACAGGCTCCAAGGATCTCGGCGACGCAGCGTTCGTTGACGGGTTGGATCAACCCACGTTCGGTGATGATTCCGGCGATCAGCTTGGCCGGGGTCACGTCGAAAGCGGGGCAATAGCAGGCCACATCCGGCGGAGCGGTTTGCTTTCCAAAACCGCAACGGATTTCGTCCGGATCACGCTCCTCGATCGGAATCGTTGAGCCGTCGGGGGTGTCAGGATCAAGCGTCGTAGTGGGCGCGGCGACGTAGAACGGTACGTCGTGTTCTTTGGCCAGGACGGCCAGGCCGTATGTCCCGATCTTGTTGGCTACGTCCCCGTTAGCCGCTATGCGATCGGCGCCCGTAATGACCACGTTGACCTTGCCGGACCTGAGCAGCGCGCCGGCCATGTTGTCACACAAGACCGTTACGTCGATGCCGGCCCTTTGGAGTTCCCAGGCTGTCAGCCGGGATCCTTGCAAGAGGGGGCGAGTCTCATCGGCATACACGCGGAACCTGCGACCCGCAGCATGAGCGGTGTACATCGGCGCCGTGGCCGTCCCGTATTCCGCTGTCGCCAGGCTCCCCGCGTTGCAATGCGTCAGCACGCCGGCGCCGGACTCGATCAGCGATTCGCCATGCCGACCGATCTCGCGACACATCGCCGCGTCTTCGTCGCGTATAAGCCTGGCCTCATCTAGCAGCGCGGCCTTGAGGGCTTCCACGTCGTTCGACTCGAACGAACGGGCGCACCCGCGCATTCGTTCCAGCGCCCCGAACAGATTAACGCCGGTGGGGCGTGACGAGGCCAGGTAATCACAAACCTCGTCCAGATGTTGTAGGAACCCTTCGCGGTCCTTGCCGGAGTCATCTCGAACACCCAGCACCACCCCCATCGCACCGGCGATGCCGATCGCCGGCGCGCCCCGGACGCTGAGCCTCCGGATCGCATCCCAGATGGTTTTTGCGTCGCGGCACTGGAGCATGACCAGATCCACGGGCAGCCGGGTCTGGTCGATCATGGATACATGGCCGTCGAGCCCGCCGACCCACTCGATCGTTCGTGGAACCGCTCCGGCGACGACGCTCATCGTCCGATCCGCTCCATCAGCGCCTGATGTTTGGCCTGCACGGACTTGGCCTGATCGGCCTTGAAGGTGCGATAGGCCTCGGCAAGTTTCTTGTCATGGCGGGCGAGGATCTGAATCGCCAGTAGAGCGGCGTTCTTGGCCCCGGCCGGGCCGACGGACACCGTTGCGACGGGAACTCCCGGCGGCATCTGAACCGTCGAAAGGAGGGCCTCGAACCCCTGCAACGACCCACCGGCGAGCGGCACTCCGATGACGGGAAGGCAGGTGTGGGCGGCGATGGCGCCGGCCAGTGCATTGGACAT
>JADFMZ010000246.1 GCA_022563615.1 Planctomycetota bacterium | reverse complement strand
TTGACTTCGCCGCTCTCCGTCTCGGAGCGTCTCCATCGACTGAGTGAGATGTTTGTCAGCCGACTCCAATTGCTTCAGATCGCGCGCGTAGATAATGCCCAGCAGCAGGTTGATGTTGGCGGCTTCGTACGACCTGGGGTAGCTCTCGACGAAGCGCTCGAACGCCACGACCGCTTGAGGGAAGCGCGCGGTGCGATAGAATTCGCGGCCGATCTCCAACTGCTGTCGTTCCGAGAGGCACTGGCGCCGGTCCAGGATCAGCAGCTCCTCATACGTCGCCGTCGCCCCGGTCGCATCCTTTCGTTCAAGCTGCTGGCTGATGCGGCTCCGCAGGGTGCTGACTTGGTCCATTTGAAGATCCTGCGCACGGAGCTGTTCGGGATCCATCGGCTCCGCCTGGGCGGCAGACCCGAATCGCCCCCGAGCGGCGGCGGTCGGATTCGTCATCGTCGCGGCGAATTCTCTGCGCTGGCGCCATCGCTTCCACAACGCCAGAATGTCAAACTGGTCGCGCGACACCGCCCGCGTCAACAACATCGCCAACGCCCCGCAAAACCCGAAGAAATAACCGGCCAGATGGGCGTTGTGGGCAATTCCCTCCGACGCGATGAATTGCGGGGCGATGATGTTGTCCCACACGATAATCTTTAAGCCGATCAGAACCATCGCCGGCCATTCAAAGAAATGAATAAACAGAAACAGCCAGACCATCACCGTCACACGGCTTCGCGGAAACAAGACCAGGTAGGCGGTCGTAATCGCCGCGATGGCCCCGGATGCACCCAGAAGCAACTGGGAATGAAACATCGAGTGCCCCCATCCGGCGAAAGCCCCACCGCCCAGGTAGAACAGAAAATAGGGAAGGTTGCCCATCTTGCCGTTGACGCTGTTGCCGAACAGCCAAAGGAACAGCATGTTCCCCAGCAGGTGGAAGATGTCCGCATGAAGGAATGAATAGGTGAAGAACTGGTGGAACGACGGCGCCTCCGCGTGCAAATACAAATACTGTTGGGTGAACGCCGCCAGCGTGGACCCTGCGAATCTCTCATTCAGCAGGAAAAAGAGGAAAACGTTGGTCGCCAGCAGCGCATAGTTGACGATCGGCGTACGCTGGGTGACGGACTCGGTACGGATGGGGAGAATGATCATGACGTTGGACGCACGCCGTGAGGCATGAAGGACAATAAAAGGCTGCGGCTCAGATCGTCGTCATCTGCGTGATACACGGTATCAGGATTCCTCCAAGGATTCGCGAGGACTTCCAGCCAACGGATCCAGCCGGTTTCGGCGCTAAGGCTTCGCCGGATCCGGCGGCGGCGGAGCCGAAGCAGACTGCACAAACTGCATGCGCAGCTCATAAAGGACACCGCTAAGCACGCTTTTTTCCTCTTCGGTGAGGTTGCCCTTGGTCTTTTTTTCCAGCACTTCCAACAAGTCGATGTGGTGCTTGGCCGCCGCGGGATTGGCCGGAATTCGCTCACCGCCGGATCCCTGATAACCACCCAAGGCGACCGTGGCCTGTATGGCCAGCAGATTGATCAACTCGACAAACATCTCGGGCGAGGCCCCGCCCCCTGCCGGCGGACCCGCCTCCCGCTGCTCCTGTTGGGCGAGCCGTTCCTTTTCGCGGGCGGCTTCGGTCTTCCAATCCGCGTCGATGTGCAGGCCGCTCTTGCTTTCTTCGCCGTTCATCACGTTCTCCCAAGCTCGTTCGGGGCGAGCTTCACCTCCGCAGTCCGTATCATACCAGAAACCGGCGTTCGTCGGGAAGCGCATCGAGCAGTTGTTGTAGGCCGCTCCGGCTGTACAAGCCGAAAAAATACTCGCGGCTGTGTGCGATCCGATTCTGACCCAATTCGTCGAGCGCCGCATCGATACTCGCTTGCCGCTCAGCCAGGGCGCCGGGACGGGCGGCAAGCAGGGCCTGGTTAGCGCTCCGGATGGCTTCAAATGCCGCCCGCCGTGCCGATCGATCGTTCGGATCGACGTCGCGGAGCCTCAGCGCCCGATTGACCGCCTCCTCACGTCTGGCCGCCAGGGAGCGCAATTCGGAATCAAGCTCCAGGTTCCTCTGTGGATTGCACTGAAGGTCACGAAGGCGGTGACGCCATTCGCGCACCGTGGTGACGGACGTTTGCTTTCCGGGCAAGTCCACCCACAGCGTGGCCGACACGCACGCGATCTGCGGTGGCTCCAGGCCATAATAGTCGGAAATGATCTTGTCAGTGATCCGGTCGTACTTGGCTCCGCCGATCCCGTGAATGAACAAGTCCGCCAGCAGCAGCCTTGCCCAAAGCGTGAGGGTCAATGCCCGAGGTCGAAGGCGCCAGTCTCCCAGCTTGCCCAGGGTGTGCTCTACTTCCCCTCGGCGTAATGCCTGCGCGGACACCTGGCCAACGGATTCACTCTCTGCGAACAGGCGTAGGGTGTCGCCGGTTTCTTCGACAAAAAGCCGTCGGCGCGGCTCGTTGGTGCGGTGAATCCAAAATGGAACTTCCAGGCGTCCTGCCTCGGAGTGGAGATCGGGGATCGGACGTTGTCGGCCGCGAACGCGAAACGCACTCCGATACCACTTCAAAGCATTGTTGTAACACGCGGCGAAGCGATCGGCGTTGAGCAATATATCCGCCAGCAGCGGCAGGAACGCCATAGAGCTGATGCGGTGGTCTGAGATCGCAATGCCGAACTTTGCGTCGATGGCCTTCCGGGCGGATAGCATTTGACCGACCCAGTCGCGCGCCTCCGACGCCCGCCGGAAACCAGCGGCGAACGTCGGCATCTGCGTCTCCTCGTATCGATCGCCCAACGCTTGGCGTACTGATTTATCGAAGTCGGTGAACTGTTCCTCCGTTTGCCGGGGAATCTGCTCATAGGCGGCATCGTGGGGAGTCTGAGTCCACCGAACGCGCTGCAGAGCGAACCGCTTCTGCCGGACCGATGGGACGAGTAATGCGGCGTCACGCACGACATCACTATCCACAACGAGATTCATCGCCACGCCGTCCATCGCGGCCGCCAGGCGCATGGCCACCACGTGTTTCGCCCAGACGCCCGGATGGATGAACGAAGGCTGGTGGCCGATCACGATCACGGCGGCGGCGTCCGTACCGACTAGGTTTTCGCGCGTGCGGCGGCGCCACTCCGCGAGGGTGGAATCGAGCATGGGGGTTCGAGCCGCCCGCAGGGCCTTGGCATTGGCCGCCAGGGCGGCCACACAGGCGCGCGGGTCGGGAGCGACCAGCACCTGGCCGTTCTGTTGGGGGGCCTTCAGCTTGGACGCGTCGAGCATGGCGGGACAGCTTATCGGCACGGCAGGCAATCGGTGTCACGCTGTGGCACTGGAATGGAGGGTGAAGTCATCTCAGCCTCGAACACCTCCAGATAGTGTTGCAATCGGGCCTCGGGGTCATCGAGGTGGCCGCCGAAGTGCCGCGTCGGGTCGTTGTAGATCAACCGCACGGGAAGCTCGCGGATGCCCAGCTTTGCCCGAGACACTTGCACCCAAAACTGCATCGGCATGGCGTACCCGGGCACGGTGATGTGGATGTGCTCGAGCGCCGAAACGCGATACGCCTTGAACCCGCAGAACGCATCGGTGATCCCAAGACCCAAGCGGCGGTTCAACATGGCGGTGATTCGCCGATTGATGTCCCGGCGATCGGCAGGCACGTGGGCGGTCCCATCATAGCCGGTGGGATACCGCGTCCCGCTGATGATATCGGCGTCATCCTCATCAGCCGCCGCCAGGAAGCAGGGAATACACGACGGCTCGTGTTGCTCGTCACAGTCCATGGTGATGAGCCAGTCGTGACCGTTACGCCGCGCGAACGAAAACGCATCGGCCAGGCTCTGGCCGTACCCTCGGTTTTCGGGATGCGTTAGGACGTGTAGGTCTTCGTGGCGGCGAAGCAATTCGGGAGTCCGATCCGTCGATCCATCGTCCACGACGAGAATCCGTCGGCTGTGGCGCTTCACCTCCTCCAAGACGCCATCCAGGTAGCGCTGTTCGTTGAAGACCGGAATGGCGACCAGTGGGTTGGATGGCATTGGTTCAGATCCTGCGTACAAGTCGGCGCCGGAACAAGAGGCCGCCCGCCGCCTTCATTCTAGACCGCCGTGGGCGTCTTCACAAACCAGGGAATGTTCCTGTGAAACTACTGTACTTATTTAGGCGCCTCCTGTAGAAAATCAAATCGGAGCAGGGATTCCAAGCCGTTTGGCCGATCCAACGGGAGGGTTGGGCACTTGAGAGCTTATCCCAACAATGTGGCACGGGTTTGCAACCCGTGGGTTTCACCGGTTGAAAACCGGTGCCACAAGGGTTAATGCGAAAAGCACCAAACCCTGCAGCGTGTCGCCGATCCAACGGGAGGGTTGGTCATTTAAGCCCTGCAGCGTGTCGCCTGCGGCTGGTCTCTGCCTGGAATACGAGAACGGACAAGAATCGGATTGTTGGATGCCAAGGGATTTCCAAAAAAACCTCTCGCTCAAAGGAGCCGTGCGATTTCGGAATCCTAGTGCCGTTTCCAGAAAGGTTGGCATCCTTTCCTCCCCCCTTACCAAGGGGGGATCGAGGGGGGTTCTTCGACAAACAATGAACCTCCCCCGACCACTCCTTGTAAAGGAGGGGGGCAAGATGTCGAACGACCTTTCTGGAAGTGGCACTACGATCGAGCGACAGCCATGACCCGTCGCAAGGCCGGCATTCTCATTTCTACCGTAGCCACAATCAGCGCCTGCGCCTTGTGGCTCGGGATTCAACGCAGCCAGCCGCAGGCAGCGCGGCAAACGCCACACACCCGGCCCGAAATCGTGGTTCTCCTACACGGCCTCGGCCGTTCGCCGGCGTCGATGAAAAAGCTTCAGGAATGCCTCGAACAGGCGGGCTACGGCGTCACCAACTGGGGATATTCAAGCACGCGCCACCGCATCGAAGAGCACGGCCAACGGCTACATGAATTCCTCGCCGAGCTTGACGCCGAACCGGTCGTGCAGCGCATCCACATCGTCGGGCACAGCCTTGGCGGCATCGTCGCTCGCTATGCGCTGACGATCAAGACGCCCGCGAAGATGGGGCGGGTCGTGATGCTCGCTCCGCCCAACCAGGGCTCAGCCTCAGCCCGGAAGTGGGCGCCGTTTCTGGGTAAGGTTATCAAGCCGCTCGGGCAATTGTCGGACGATCCCAAGAGCGCCGTGAACCGGTTGAGCAC
>JADFMZ010000015.1 GCA_022563615.1 Planctomycetota bacterium | reverse complement strand
GCAACTTCGACGCGACACGCGACCACGTTCAACAACTCAATCATCGGTTGCGGGGGGCTTATTCGTGGATTGCAATGGCTCAGGGCTATTGAGCTTGACCCGATCTACGCCCGGTTGATCGATAGCGAGAATACATGGATTGCCGCTTGCCCGGACGCATGGTACGATGCCCGCGCGTTCGTTTGGGAAGTCGGGTCGGGAAAATTCAGAGCGCCTAACAAGACGTGTTTCATAGCGCCCACGACGCTCTGATGATCGCGCAGGCTGAAGCCTGCGGCTCGGTTTTGTTTGGACGCTATTCGTTGGGAAATCTGGTCGGGAACACTTGTGGAGGATCATGTCATGCAACCGGTAAGTCGCCGTGAAATGCTGGGATCGCTGGGGACGCTGGCGGTGGCCGGCGGATGGATCGGGTTGACGCCCGATGAGGTTGTCGCGCAGGAATCCGGTGGAAGCGGCAAGGCGCTCCGAGAGTATTCGCTGCCCCCGCTGGGCTATGCTTATGACGCGCTTGAGCCGCACATCGACGCGCAGACCATGCAACTGCATCATGACAAGCACCATGCCGGGTACGCGCGGAAGCTCAATAAGGCCCTGAAGGGCCTGGACGCGGTTCGGCAGAAAGGTGGGTCGGGAGAGTTTGCGCGCATTCGCACGCTGACCGACGCGCTGGCCTTCAATGGTTCCGGTCATGTGCTCCACACGGTTTTCTGGAAGAACATGAAGAAGCACGGCGGCGGCCAACCCACGGGCTCGCTCGCCCGCATGTTGGACCGGGACTTCGGCAGCTTCGACCGTTTCGTCAAGCACTATTCCAAAGCCGCCGGCACCGTGCAGGGAAGTGGGTGGGGCATTTTGGCCTGGGAACCGCTCAGTAGGCGGCTGCTCGTGTTCGGCGCTGAGAAACATCAAAACCTCACCATGTGGGGCTCGGTTCCTCTGCTCGTCACCGATGTCTGGGAGCACGCCTACTACTTGAAGTACCAAAACCAGCGCGGCAAATACGTAGCGGCCTTTTGGAACGTTATTGACTGGGACAACGTCGCTGAGCGCCTTTCCCAGGCTATGCGCCTGACCGGCTGAATCGGAAGAGGGGGCGGTTGCGAATAGCTGCAGTTCAGCGTCATCGGTGCGTTGGCTTGGCGTCGCTGATAAACGATATCAACGCGTCGAAATATTCCTCAGCCTCCGTTTCGAACTCGAGCGAATGTCTTGCGCGTGGATAGACGCTGATTTTCGAGTGGGTCCAACCGAGGCTGTGAATGAACCCGCTCGTTTTGTCATTGTCGATGATCTGCTCATCCCCAGCCAGAACCAGATGGAGGGAAGTGGGCGGAGCGTTGGGCAGATTAGCCACGATTCTATCCATTCTCCGCGAAGCCAGGTAGAAGCCGGCGGTACACTGGCGGAGCGTGCCCGTGTCGTTTCGGAAAAACTCCTGCCAACGCGGCGAAGCCGTAAACAGCTTCGGATCGTTGAGTGGAATGTCAAAGAGGCGCCGCGGCTCATACAACATGGCCAGGCCGATCTCCGCCTTTTCGGCGTCTGACACCGTGACGCGCGGAAACAGCCCGGGCGTTACGAGCGAAAGGCTCAGCACTCCTTGGGCATCGGTTACATGAGAGGCTGCTGCCAGCTTGCCGCCCCAACTGACCCCGACCATGTGATATTCGTCGCACCCGAAACGACGGAGGAGTTCGTCCCGGGCGGCCAGCGTGTCGTCGATCAATTGCTCTGCCGAGTCGGCATGTCCACGATCCTGCGAATTGCGCCCGCAACCGCGCCGATCGACCTGCAAAACGGCATAGCCGGCGCGAGCCAGCCGCTGGGCTGAGGCGTCGTACCAGCCGCAGTGGGATTGGATGCCGTGGAGATACAACACCGCGCCGCAGGGCTCAGTCGGCATCCGGCATCGGGCGTAGGCCCGATACCCGTCGGGCAGAGTAACGGTCAACTCCTCGTAGTCGTCCATTCGACGGATCGTAACTTGAATCCAGACGGCATGCACGCGATAGTATGGGGGCCTTGGGCTAGGGCAAACGGAGAATAAGATGGACAATCCTTCAAGCTCCTTCCGGGTTGCGTTTCGACAACAACTGTTGTCCGATCGCATGATGGGCGTTCGGAGCGTGCCGATGCCGCCGCTACGACAGAGGGATCCAGCCGTGCAGAGCAAGCTGGGGATTTCCGAGCGCCCGGGCGCTTTGCCTGCGCCGCGTCCGGCGCGATCGAAAGAAGCCGCCGCCGCAAAGGCTGAGCAACTTCGAGTCCTCGATGAGACTCGGGTCAAGGGTTGTGTCCAATGCAGCCTGTGCAAGACTCGCACGCAAACGGTCTTCGGTCAGGGCAATCCCGACGCAAGATTGGTCTTCGTCGGCGAGGCGCCGGGTTTTGAAGAGGATAAGCAGGGCTTGGCTTTTATCGGCCCGGCGGGCCAACTGCTTTCGCGTATGATCGTCGCCATGCATCTGACGCGCGACGACGTCTTCATCTGCAATATTTTGAAATGTCGTCCGCCCAACAATCGCGATCCGTCCGCCGATGAGATTCTATCCTGCAGCCCGTATCTCATGGAGCAGCTTGCCATCATTGGGCCGGAAGTGCTGGTAACCCTGGGCGCGCCAGCCTCCAAGACGTTGCTCAACACCACGGCGTCGATCGGCAAGTTGCGGGGGCGTTTCCATGATTGTTATCCTTCGGGGATCGCCGGCCAGGGACCGTCGATCCCGTTGATGCCGACATACCATCCGGCCTATCTGCTGCGCAGCCCGGGCGAGAAGCGCAAGACCTGGGAGGACTTGCAGTTGGTCATGGACCGTTTGGGCTTACGCTGACAGCCGTTTGCATGAAGGTAGCCTCATGCATTGAATGCGGCGTTACTTGTAGGAGCGTGTATAGGTAAGGGGCATAACAAACCCGGATTCATAGTGTGAAGCGGTTTTGGGTTGTGAAGCCGGACCGCTTCCTTACGGGCGCGGCTCTGAAAGAGGCTTACCAAGCACGCACTAGGATCGGAGATTCCGATGTCGATTCACCCGACTGCCATTGTCGATCGCCAGGCGGAAATCGACCCAAGCGTTACCGTCGGTCCCTACTGCATCATCGAGGGGCCTGTGCGCCTGGCCGCCGGCACGCGGCTGTATCAAAACGTGTACGTCACCGGCGAAACACACATCGGTGAAAACTGCGTGTTGCACCCCGGCGTGATCGTCGGCCATGAGCCGCAGGATTTGAAGTATCGCGGTGAGCCGACCGGATGTCGCATCGGGCGTGGAACCATCCTGCGGGAATATGTCACCATCCATCGGGGAACCACGCCCGATTCCACGACCGTTGTCGGCGAAGAGTGCTTCCTGTTGGTCGGCAGTCACGTGGCCCACAACTGCACGATCGGCAACAAGGTTACCTTGATTAACAACGTCCTGCTGGGCGGGCACGTTGAGGTCGGCGACGGCGCCACGCTCGGCGGCCATGCCAGCGTTCATCAATTCGTCCGCATCGGCGAGCTGGCGATGGTCGCCGGTTACGCACGGGTCAGGAAAGATGCACTTCCTTTCTCACTGGTGGATACCAAGGGTCTCGTTGCGGGACTCAACCGCGTTGGGCTACGGCGCGCCGAAACCCCGCGCGAGCAGTTGGACGAAATCCGCCGCGCCTACCGGGTGTGGTTTTCTCGCGAGTTGTCCCGAACGCAGGCCATCGAGCAATTGGCGAGTGAACTTCGTTTCCCGATGGGACTGCGTTTGCTCGCATTCCTCCAGGCTGAGTCGCGCCGCGGCCTGGCCGGCAGATCGAAAAAGAGCAAGCCCGACATCCAAACTTGCGACGAGCCGGCGTAATCATCCGGTACCAATAGAGTGGAAATCACCTCTTTGACCGGTAATCATTGGGAAACAGGCTACGAGCGAGGGGTTTCGGGAATAGCCCGGTGGGAATGAAGCCCATCGCACAGGACATGCCGCAGACCCACAACGCTTCGAGGCTGCATCGGGGCGCCCGAAAGATCGCGCAGGCTAAAGCCCGCGGCTCAGTTTTGTTAACGTCTCAATATACCTTCTCAGCGGCCTGTATGACGTGCTAGAATCATGGGGGTGCCCTACCAACGCCAAAGACCCGCACGGGAAAGGTGCTGTTCGACCATGCGACGCTCGATTCGTCATGCCCGGCTCGCTGCCTTTTCCATCCTCGCCCAAGTTGTAATGATATCACCCAGTGCAGACGTGCTCGACGTGGCATTGGGCTGCGTATCGTCAACCGACGCGAACTCCGTTGAACGGACAGCAACCAAGGGTCGAAAGGTCGGAAAGTCGGAAGGTCGTAAGGTCAAGATGTCGGAACGGCTGAGCAACAAGACGTCAAAATATTTGAAGATCGAATTGTCGAATTCCCCTTTGATCGTGGAAATCCACCGTTACGTTTTGGGTGATTCTACAAGCCTGGCTGGTGCGGCGGCATTGCCCCTCGCAGACAGCGAAACGACAACCAAGGATCAGTTGGTCTACAGCAACACGCTCGGGCAGTCGGTAAGGGCTGGGTTTGGAACCGACTTTCGCGTTGCGGACGATCTGTTCACGACGGCAACCGATGGTTGCCTGCTTAGCCGGTTTGAGTTTCTGGTCAGCGGCACCATAGATGGTGACGGAGAAGGGCCTTTTGCCGTCGAGTTCGCCATGTATGACGCCTGTCTGCGAGCGGATGGTCTCAGGCTGGCGGGCACTCGGGGTCGGGTGGAACTGCCCGACGAGGGGTTGTTTCTCATCGATGTGCGCGTGCCGGACGAGGTGGCGATCCCGCTGCCCAACCCGGTTTGGCTAAGCGTTTCCTTTGACCGGCAGTTTGCGGGTTGGGTGGGCGGCGCGCCGGCTCTGGTCGGGTATTCGGACGACACCTATGAGGATTCCTTTTTGGGATGTACGACCAGCCTGGGCGGCGGCTATCCCCGAGCCCCGCACGGCAGCTTTCATATGCAAATTTATGTTCGAGATGGCTGCTCGCCTTCGTTCCTGGGGTACCGCGCCAGCACGCCGCGTGTGACGTCGTTGGTTCCCGGCGCCAACGTGCGCATCGCAGAAGACATCGAAGTTGAAGCGGACGGCTGTGAGCTGCTCGGGTACGAGGTGGCGGTACGGGGAAGCGGAACGTATCAACTCGATCTGCGATCGGCGCAGGATGGCGAAGAGGGGCCTGGAGAAGTTATCCCCGGAGCGGAGGTAATTCGCACAATTTCCGGCAATCGTGGCAAGCTAATTGGCCGAACTTTCGACCCACCTCTGGCCATGCCCTCTCGATTTTGGGTGACCTTGGAATCCGACGGCCGGAGCAGCCGCGTCAATGTGGTCGGACGTCCGGTCAACATCGGGCGAACGGACAGCACGTATGCCGTCCTTCGAGAAGCCGGTTGGGAGCTGGAGGAACTGGGCACCGGCGCCGACGGACAGGCGTTGCACGTCTCCGTGCGCTGCGCGGGTTCAGCCCCGGCGGGTGTTTGCTGCGATATGATGTTTACGGATGAGGATGGAGAATCGGTTTGCCGCGAAGTTCCCCAGGCCAACTGCCCTTTCCCGCGATGGCTTCCTGACGCCGTTTGTCAACCCGACCCCTTCAGGCCGTTCTGCGGCACGTCGGCCTGTTGTCTCGCCGACGGAACCTGCGAGAACCGCACGGAAAAGGGATGTGCGCGAGGCGGTGTTTCCTGGAACCGGGGGGCCTTCTGCGACGCACCCGATCCGGACTGTCCGGAAATCTGCGTCGTCAGTGACCAACCCTGTTCCGTTGCGCATGACGGACCGGGTTGCCTGAATCCATCCTGCTGCGCTGCGGTGTGCGATCAGCTTCACGGCAATTTTTGCTGCGAACAGTTTTGGGATGATACCTGCGTCAGTCTGGCGGCCCTGGCTTGCGACATTCCGCCGTCGAATGACCAATGCGCCTCGACCATCGTGTTGGAGGGCGCCCAGCCCCTTGAAATATTCGACGACGTTGAGGCGAGCGGCTTGCGCGCCACCGACGATTCGGACGACCCCGGCCTTTGCTGTCACAGCGGCTTCCCGCGATGCGTTGGAGGCGCGAACCAGGGTTCCGCGTGTCTGGTGGACGCCAACTGCCCGGATGGATCCTGCGTGAGCGACGGGCCGCTGCCAGGCACGCAAGGGTACGGGTCTCTCTGGTATCGGTTCGAGATCCCGGAACGGGTTTCGCCGGATGAGCCGGAGTTCGTCTCGGTTCAGCTCAGCACGTGCGCCAGCAGCGCTCCAGCTCTGGATTCTTTGATCCAGGTCTTTTCGATCCGGGATTCCGATCGCGGCTTGTGCAAGAACTTGGGGCGTTGCTTTGACGGATCAGCCTGTATGCCAAGCGCCCAGGATTGCGCGGACGGGACGAGGTGCGTCGAGTCCGTTGAGGCTTGTCGCGTGTCAGCCGGGGATTGTCCAGCCGGCGCGATTTGCGAGCTCGATCTGGAAGCCGCATGCAGCGAACCAGCCGTCATTGCCTGCGGGGACGATACGGTCGGTTGCTCGTCCAGCGGCAGGAACACTCGACTTTGCCTGCCGGATCTGACACGAGGCGAAACCTACCTGATTTTGTTAGCCTCTAAGACGCTGGAAACGGTGGGCAATTATCGCCTGGACATCCGCGCCGTATCAAGCTGTCCCGCTCAAGGCGTGCCCAATGATTACTGCCCCAACGCACTTTCGGTGACGGACGGTGTCACTCCCTTTGATCTTACGGCAGCCGTATTCGACTGTGCGTATGACGCCTGCGGCGCGTTGATCGGACCGGACCTCTGGTTTGAGTATACGCCTTCCATCACGGGTCGGGCCACGCTGGCGGCGCAAGCTTCCGACGTCGGATCGTCCTTGGCTGCAAGGCTCGCGGTGTATGACGGCTGCGATTGTCCGCCGGACGGCGTTGCGCTTCGCGCGTGCGGCGCCGCCGCCGACGACATGAACGAGGGTTTAGCCACGCGCGTTTCGATCGGCGTTCAGCAAGGCCGATGCTACAAGATTCGCGTCGGCCTTGAGCGCATGGATGCAAACAACGTGGGACGGATGGCGCAGTCTTTCGAGGGCAACCTCACGATTACGTCGAGTGCCGATGACGCCTGCCCCGAGGGCGTCGTGTCGTGGATCGACCCGCCCGACGGCGTGGTGGATGCTCGTCGCCCTCATGATCCCAAGGATTCCTCGAAACGATTGGGCATCGACTCGTTCGTCGTTCGTGGTCCCGTCGGAGCCGATGTCGTGGATTGTTGGTCGCTTTGTGAGACCCTCGAACTGGTTCCGCGAAATGCCATCTGGAGCGTTACGGACAACGGCGCCGGATTGTTCACCCTCCATCTCGCCCGGCCGATCACCGACGGAGCCCAAACCACGATCACCTATACGAGTCAAGGGTTGGTTGAAACGACGGGACGCTTTACCGCACATCCAGCCAACGTCAACGGCGATGCGGAAGCCTCGTCGGGCGACCTGCTGGAGCTGATCGCGATTCTGAGTGGAACGACGCAATCCAGGTGGGGTATCTATAGTGAGGATCTGGACCGGAGCGGTGCGTTGGGACCGGCTGACCTGTTGGAAATCGTTGACCTCCTGAACGGCGCCGCTGCCTATCGCCCTTGGAACAACACGCCGTTGCCGGCCGATGCAGCATCTTTCCCGTAGAGCGTTTTTGATCAGACCGTCTAACAATACGTATTTCGAAGCGCCCACTACACTCCGACGTTCGCGCAGGCCTTTTCTAAAATGCCTGCGGCTCGGTTTGTCATGATCCTTCTTTTGCACTCTCCTGGGGTGTCTTATGGGATCGACGCCAGGGGTCGGATGCTGCGCGTCAAACTCTCGATCGTGGCGGGTTTGGAAAGGTCCAGCGATAGGAATACGCCGTGGTTATGGTCGCTGGCGAGGATCACCATCTGGTCATGCACAACGTCGTATCCCGTATCCTGCGGCTGGTGTCCGCAGACGAAGAAATCCACATCCAACCATTCCCGCATCATCGCCAATGCGTCGGCCGTATGATAGCGCCCCCAAACCAGCGCATGAGCCGGGCCGCCGTCGCACAAATCCTCGTCGGTGGGAACGCGCGATAACACGCTCGGATCAAAGTCCGGCACGTCTCGGGGGCCAGGCAGCGAGTGCGAGAGAAAAACGCGGTTGGATGTCCGACCCGCCAGCGGCAGCGAACGGATGTAGCTGTTGACGGCCTCGAGAACTTGATTCCCGCCGTCACCAAACGCCTCGCGCACGCCTTCCTCAAAGGCTAAGGTGACGACGCGCCCGTTCTTGGTGATGTCATGGCGGGTCAACTGGGCCAGTTCGTGGTTGCTCTGGATGAAATGAACCTGCTCGGGGAAGTCGAGCTTCCACTGCGCCGCGTCCAGCAACACCTCGCAGGAATGATCCAGGTCTGCCAACCCTTCAACCTCTTCATGGATAATCTCGTGCAGAATGACATGGCGCGCCTGGAACTGCCCTAGATTGCAATAGTGTTTGAGCCGCTCAAGGTTCCGGCGGTGTCCGTGCAGATCGCCGGTCATCACCACCTGGCCATAGTTCGGGAAAGTGAGAAGAGAACCGTTGAGCAGCGGGTCGTTTTGGTTCAGGTCGGCCACTTGGAGCAACGTCTGAGCGGCCTGGTCGGCCTGCTTCATCCGCTTGCCCCTGAGGGTTGGTCGGGAGAATCGTAGCCGGGCTCAGCCTCGGCGCGGCGTTCGGCGCGAAGATCGTTCATATACTTCTTCCACTGTTTCTTCACGACCGCCAGGCGCGAGGCGACCTGGGTCATGTCTGAGGGTCTCTCTTTCGGATTGTCACGACAACAATCCATCACAAGCTGAGACAGCGAGAGAGGAATCTTATCATTCAGTTCGATCGGGGCAATGGGTTTGCTCTCCTGGATCAGGTTGATCCCGCCGCGCAGGTCGGCCGCGCGGATGGCCGTCGGATAATTCTCGGAGAGCAGCACCCAATACATCGTCGCCCCGAGATTGAACACATCCGTCCGCTGATCGAGGGGCATGCGGCGCACCTGCTCCGGCGCAATGTAATCCGGCGTTCCCTGGATGCGCTCCTTCTTGTGGTGAACCGGGCAGGCCTGGCCGAAGTCGATGATTTTTACCACTCCACGCGGGCCGATCATGAGGTTGATGGGTTTGATGTCGGTGTGGACAAACCCGGCCTGGTGGATGGCGTGCAGGCCGGCGGCCACTTTGTCGAAGATCAGCAAAAAGGTGGTGAGACGGTTGGGGCGCGCCTTCTCCAGGGTCAGCCCTTCCACGTAGTCCATCACCACAAGTACGTCCTTGATCTTAAAGCCTTTGCGGTTGCGATGGATCGCGTGGCTGTGACGCACGTGTAGATGCTTGATCTTGCTGCTGACGGCGTACTCGGTTTCCGCCTGTTCGATAAACCGATCGTCTTCGGGGCCGTTGCGGATCACGTGCTTCACGGCGAACCGCTTGCCCGAAGCAAGCTCGTGGGCCACGTAAATCGTAGAGGCCGCCCCGACCCCGATCTGCCGTGTAATTTGATATCCTGGAAGCTCAATCGCCACTGCGTCAACTCGTTGTCTGGAAATCCGGGCCTAAGGGCTTATCCCATTAACCTTTGTGGCACCGGTTTTCAACCGGCGGCGCCGGTTTTCAATCGGTGAAACGCACGGGTTGCAAACCCGTGCCACACTTATTGGGATAAACTCTAAGCCGATCCGGGCGTCCCGGAAGGAATAAGCCATGGCGAGAAAAAGAAAGACGCGACGGCGCACCACTTCGCCTCCCCTGTGGCGTCGTGCATTGGGCAGCCCCTGGTGTGGCCGGATGGTGCGCACCGGCGGCGTGACCCTGGCGGTTCTGCTGCCGCTCGTTGCCGCGGGTCTGGCCGTGAACCGACTGGAAGGGCACGTTCGCGCTCGAGTGCTAATCGATCACCCCGAAGCCCAGGCCGTGTTTGTTGATCTTCCACCCTCTTTGGACGATCTGGCCCTTGGCGCGATGCAGGACACCGTGGCTGAGCATCTGCGCCGACCCTGGACGGATGATCGCCTTTGCCGGGATATTGCCGACGCCCTGGCCGGCGTAGCCTGGGTCGAAAAGGTGCGCTACGTGCGTCGAAAACCCGATGCCAGGATTATCATCAGTTGTCGGTATCGCATACCCGTTGCGATGGTGCAGTCGGATACCCGGTTCTTGCTGGTGGATGCAGCCGCGGTCCGACTCCCTGGTCGGTACCCTTATGATCCGACCTGGCACCTCATCCAAGGAGCCGCGGCGCCGGCGCCGCCACCGGGGCAGACCTGGCCCGGAAAGGATCTTCGGGCGGGGCTCGACGTTCTGGCCGCCATTCAAGGCGAGTCCTTTGTGGACCAGATTTCGGCGGTTCTGGTGGATAACTTCGCCGGTCGGGCGGACCCACTTGCCAGCCACATTTCGTTGGCCACCGACCGTTCCGGCGGGCGAATCCGTTGGGGTTCTGCCCCTGGGTATGAAGTGGAGGAAAACCGCGTGGAGCAAAAACTAGCCCTGCTGCGGGAAAACTACCGACAAACCGGCCGGGTGGATGCTAACAACCTGGTAATCGACATCGCCGTTCATCCAGACCGATATGTGATTCCAGGATGACTGGAATGCTGGCGTGCGAAGCGCTGCGAGCCGACCGACCCGTGCACGGCCTGGAATATTACGACCGGTCAGGCGAATATGTGATAGAATCTCTGCGTTTGGTGAGAGATTCCGGGTTGCTCAAAGGGTATCGATGAAATGACGGAATGGACCCCCATTCTGGATCAAGCCCGGCTGTTCATCACCCAGCACGCACCGCCCAAGCTGCTGGATGAAACGGTGCCGCTTTCGATCCTTTTCCTATTCCTGGGCGTGGGCATCAGCGTGCTCGGTGCGCGACTGGCCCGCATCAGCACCACGCTGGCCTTTGCGGTTGGGGGCGGCTTTGTCGGCACCTATTTTTCCCATGAAAGCGGTTTTCCGCTTCCGTTGTGCGTGGCCGGCGGGGCGCTGGTAATCGGCACGATCGGATACCAAACCTTCCGGCTGTGGGTGGGGGTGATGACGGCTCTGGTCTTGGCCTCTGTCGCCGTGGGGGCGTTCAGCTATCAACAGGTTCTTCCTCACTTGGCCCAATTCGAACAAAGGGCGATCCAGACGACTGCAGGCGCGGAATCGGTCTTCGTGCCCCCCTCGCCGCGAGAGCAGCAGGCCTATCGAGATCGCACTCCGGGCCGGTGGCTCGAACAATTCCGGACCTTCCTGAAACAGCAGGATGCGCGCATCGAGCGTAACGGTTGCGCTCTCATTTGGGCTTCACTGCTTACCGGGCTTTGCCTTGGCGTGGTGGCTGTGCGATGGGCGCTGGTCGTAACCACCGCTCTAATCGGCACGTCACTGGTGGTCTCGGGGATCAGCGTGCTTCTGAATCATTTCGCGCAACAGGAAGCTTATCAGGCGTTCGAGAAACATCCGTCGATCGTCGGAATGGCGGTCGGTGGGTTCCTCATGACTTCCCTGATCCTGCAAACCCTTCTGACTCGTCCGGCGCCCCTGCCCAAATCCCGACCGAAACCTAAACCCGCGCCCAAATCCTGAACGATATCATACGTTGTTGACAGAGGCGTTGCCCCGGATGCGCCCGTCTTGGATCGTTGGGCTCGGATCCTAGTGCGGTACCGTCCTATAGGGTCGGCCAGGATGTGCAAACCCAAGCGTGCGTCTCAACAGCGGGAAAATCCATGCATGTATCGGACTTCATTCAGCAATGGTTGTTATGGTTGCAGGACGCGCGCGACGCAGCCGCGCCGCTCCTGATACTCGCCGCTATAATCCTAATGTTGTTCGGGTGGCGTCTGTGGAAAGTTTGCGTAATGTTTTCGTTCGGCCTGATCGGGGCCGGCCTAGGCGGGACGCTTGCAGGCGAAAGCGGCGACCAGTGGTACTTTGTGTTGATCGGGGCCGTCGTGCTGGGCTTCGCGAGCTACCGGTTTGCCAACTTGGCCATCGGAGCTCTGGGCGGGTTGATTGGAGTCTGCACGATGCTGTACTTCCTGACCCAGCTGAACTTGAGTGACTCGACCCTGTGGGCGCTCTCCGGCGCCGGATTGCTGACCGGCGCGGCGTACTCGCTATTGTACCGTCAACATCTCATCGTTCTCGTGACATCCTTCCTGGGGGCGGTCCTGCTGTTGTCCGGATTTGCAGCCGTGGCCATGAGCTCGCCCGGAATCATGTCCACGATTCGCTCGATGGCTTACGGCAGCGAAATCGTCGTGCCGTTTCTCATCCTCGTGCCGACCGTCATGAGTAGTTTCTATCAAGTCTCAGATATGCGCCGGACCGGCACGTCCGTTACGTAATAGTTCGACGCCAGAGCGTCGGATCCCGCCAGAGCGACGGACATCCCGATCTTGCTCGATCTACACACAACTCGCTCCCGAACGGCATCTCTTACAGCCAGGCCAAACGGTCGCCGTCATTCTCTTCCATTGGTACAATGGCATCGGGTTGGATGGATTCTTCATCGGAGCGATTGAATGACGCGGCTGGAAGTGGGCGTGGACATTGACGACTTTCGTCTGGGAACCAAAGATGGGCTGCGGCGCGCGGCTGAGCTGCACTTTCGCGAGATCGAAATGGCCACCGTCGAGGGCGAGCTGGCCCCAAGCCAGTTGTCCTCCAGCGGGCGACGACACCTGGCGCGATTCGTGAATGGTCAAGGCCTTCGTCTGGGGGCGCTGGTTGCCGACATGCCCGGCCTACACCTGGCTGATTCTCGCACCGTAGACGAGCGTGTCGAACGCACACTAAGAATCATCGACCTGGCCAAGGACATGGACGTTCCGGTTGTGACCGCCGCGACCGGCGCCTTGACTCATTCCGAAGAAGGCACCCCGTTGCCCTGCGCCCTCGAAGCGCTGGGGCGAATCGGCGAGTTCGCCGACACGCGAGGGATCCGCTACGCCATCCGCCCATCGCTTGACGCGGGTGATCGCCTGGCGGACTTCCTGGATGCCCTCGGCTGCCCCTCGATCGGGTTAGGTTTGGATCCGGCGGCGATGGTGATGACCGGCGCCAACCCCCTTGCCTCGATCGAACGGCTCATGACGCGCATCACCCTGTTGCACGCTCGCGACGCGACGGCCGGCCGCCTGAGTCGCGCGGACGACTATGCAAGACTGGGGCACGAAACACGACTCGGCGAAGGAGAAGTGGATCTGCTCGGCCTTTTCGCTGCCTTGAGGGATTCCGAATATCGAGGCGCATGTATCTTGCGCCGTACGGACTCCAAGACGCCGACGGAAGATCTGCAAGCCGCCCGCAGTACGATCCAACGACTTCTGTAAGAACTTCTGAAAACCGAGCCGCAGGCTTCAGTCTGCGCGAACGTCGGAGCGTCGTGGGCGCTTCGAAACACCTCTTGTTAGACGTCGCAAGCCTTCGACAACCATTAGAGCAAGCTCCATTTTCTGTAGCGGTCCAGCGACCGTTTGTCCCGGACGGCCAACGAAGACATCCGGTCACAAGCTGCGCATGAAAGCGGGATGGAGTGGGCCGACGCACCCACTCCATCCCGTCAAAACCGATGTATGGCTACCGATCCGTTACTACGGACATCCCGGATCGGGCGGATCGCATTGCACGAGCGGTCCTATCTCCTTGTCGGGCACCGTCTTGAAGGCGTCGACCGCTCTTCCGATGCCACCGAAGTTCACGGACGAATCATACGGCGGGACGTTAAACCCACCCCAGCCTTGGGGGCCTAGTTATCGCCCCCGAAACGCCCGACTCATCCATTAAGGATCTTCACAAGATCCCGCGCTGCACTCACAATTGGCGCCCGCGCCGCAACCAACACACGTTGAGCCGTCCGCGTCGATGGTTCCGTCGCAGTCGTTGTCAATCCCGTCATCGCAAATCTCCTCGCCCGGGCCGAACTCCCCGTAGGCGATCGTCTTGAAGGCGTCGACAACTTTCCCGATGTCGGTGAAGTTGATTCTCGATGAATAGGGCGGGACGTTTCCGCGAAGCATGGCGCGAACTTCGGGCGGCGCGCCATCTTCCGGCGGTCCCTCGTCATAGGGGATTCCTTTGAACGCGTCCACCACCTTACCAATATCCGTGAAGTTAATGAGCCCGAACTCCGCCCAGAGATCGCCCCACAGACCCGTGGTAAACTGTACGGCCTCGGAGTAGCACGATTCGTCGCTCAGGTCCGCACAGTATTCCTCTACGATCTGGACCTCGAACGTCGAACAGGGCACGACCGCCGCTCCATATCCATGAACCACACTTGCGTTCGCACCCGGGAAGTCGAGCGACACCGCCGCCTCACTCCAATCTCTGAAGGTCGCGTTGCACCGGAGTTCCGAGGCGACGAACTTAGGCGCAAACAAGGAGTTGTCAGCGAATGCCGCAGGCGGGCCGAACCAACGATACTCGCCGTCGAACAGCGAGAGATTCGGTTGAGTCGTACGCGGCGGACATACGCCCTCGTCGTACAACTGGACCAGCTTCACGCGGATCGCCTCTTTGACCACTTCTTCGCTCGGAGCGCCCGCCACCACGCCGATATCCTCATGTTCGATACCGAAGGCGCGGCTGGCGCCCTTCGGCCCTGCCGGAACCAGGATCGCCTTGGGTTTCCCTCGACAGACACACTCGAAGCCGTCCTTGCTCCCGTTGTTATCGGTGTCGATCGGGAGCCGGGCGCAGTACCTCTTCGGCGGGCATCCACCGGTGCAACTCACTTTCGTTGTACCTTGCTGTTGCACCAACTCGATGTGACACACATCAGGATCCTGACACTTGCACTCGATCACCCGACAGGTGCCGCCCTCGCAAGTGACCTTTTGCGGGACACACTGCTCGTTCGCACTTGGGCAAAGAGTGTCCTCGCAGCCGAGCCCATCGGTCGTCGGCTCGCACACCGGCGCCGGCTGACAATCGCAGCAAATCTCGATTGTCCCGTCCGAGTTAACCACCTGCGTTTGGACGCAGATCTCGTCGGCCGCACAGCTACCCTCGCACTCGGGATGGTTGCCGGTTTGCATACGGATCCTGCCGGTTGTGGAGCCGGACATTCCCTCAAGTTTGGTACCGTCACAACCCTCAAAGTCGATCCGGTAGGTCATGTCGAAGAAGCTGTCCACGTTCCAGTCGCCGCTGGGAAGTTGCGTCAGCGTGGTATGACCGGGGCTCGGCAGGCCGAAGGCGCTCCCAGCCACGATTTTCAGCGTGCAGAAGTCCGGATCACCGAACAACTCACCCTGCAACTGGACCATTTCGGTGTCGAACGACTGCACCGTATCACCCGGCACGCGCGGCCCCGTGTGCACCTCGCATAGAACCGGGATGCTCAACGTGCGCTTGATCAGGTTGTCCAGATCACCGGTACCGACCAGGTTGAACTCCACTACGGATTCGAAGCAGTCCACGCCTGCTGCAAGATCCTCGCAAATACCCGGCGGCGGACAATCGCCACCCAGATTTCGCTCGCCGCAGATGAAGTCCTTATGGATGGCCGCAAACTCGATCGTCGTGCCGGCAGGCAGGCCGCCCAGGATCTCATGAACTTCCTCGGGACTGAGGTACTCGCAGCCCTGTGGCGGCAACTCTACCGTACCGCCGTTGTCCGGAACGACGCAGGGATTCCCGCCGGGGCCGGCCACTCCGCCGGTGCTGCCGGCAGGCGGCACCTTTACGTGACAATCATCGAACCCGATGCAGTCGCATTCGCTGACTTCGGACGTCCCGGTTACCGGGTCGAACACGACGCACTTGGTCTGACACAGCTTCGGATCGGTGGCCAAATCGGGGCATTCGACCTTCGTGCAACTCGTCTTGTCCGCCGTCGGCTCGCAGACCTGGTCGCACGCATCGTCGACCCCGTCACCATCCGTATCGCAAAGCGTACCCAAACCGAGCGGTGTGCCGCCCTCACACAGGCACTCCTGCGCGATCAATTCCAAACAAGTTCCATCTTCGAAACAGCAGGCTTCCGGCTCGGGCAGATGATGCGCCCCGTGAATGTCGAAGAACCAGCGAAGTTCCTCGCCAACTGGCCCACCTGCCACTGGATTCCCACCGTTGCCGATGAAACGCATCAACCCGCGAACCAACAGGAACTCCGCCGGTTTCAGGTCGATGAGTGAGGCCACCGTGTGCGTGATATCCGCCGTTGTGCCAGGTGCGGGCCTGAGCAGCACCATGATCTCATCGCCCGCAGCCATCTGGACCGGGTTGATGTCAGTGATAATGTTTCCTGCCGGGTCGAGCACGTTTATCCACTTCAGATCGTGCTGGGCGCACGGCACCGGCTCGCCGGTTCCCGGATCAATCTTGGTGTCGCACAGCTCGCTAAACGGCGGGGCACTCGCTGGGTCGACCGAGACCAGTTGCATCGAGACGATCTCCACCGGGATCGACCTACCGCGGTCGCTGTCGTTGCGCAGGCGGACCTGCTGCTCGCAGACCGGCGGCTCGGGCGGCGGCGGGATGCAATCCTGCACGTCGAACCCGATGAACGGCCAGTAGCCGTCATTGGAGGCCGCCGCCACCGCGCCGGTGATGCGTACGCCGTCGAACGTCCACCAACCGACCAGGTCGATCATCACGTTCTTGCAGCAGACCTCGAAGAGCAAGCCCAGGTGTAGAATGTCGCAGAACTGGTAGTCCACGCCGCTCCAATCGGCCTGGAACTCGTAATGGCCGCCTCCCAGCGGGTTGAACGTGTGGGTGAAGTTCGGGAAGAGGTCGTCGATGTGTGTTACCAGCACCGGCGGGCATTCCGACTTAACGATCCCCTCGATGTGGAAGTCGTTTGCCAGCTCACCCGGGATGTCCATGTGGATATCCCAGTTGGCGCCGGCAACGATCGGCAAGGGCAGCGGGCAAATGGTGTTGAGACAATCCGTGCCCGGTCCCTGCCACGTGCCGCCCAAGGTGCAGCACTCATCCTCGGTGGTCACCTCGATGCAGGTGCCGTCAAACAGGCAACAGGCCTGCTTCTCGATCTTGTCACACCCGCAGTTGGTGTCGACGGTCCCGTCGGCATTGACAACCGTGGTAATCTCGCAGGCCGTACCGTCCGGGCAATCGCCCACACAATCGACGACACCAGCGCCAAGATCCTCCCAGCGGCATCCTGCCGGCGAGATCTGTACGCAATCGCAAGCCGTAATAATAACGACGCCGTTGAGGTCGATGGTCGAGGCGGTCGCCACGCACTCCAGATCCGCACTCGGGCAGACCGCCGGCGTGCAGCCGGTGGCGGTGGAGTCGTCCGGCTCGCAGCAATCGACCGTAGGCGCGGTCTTCCAATCCACGTCGCTGTGGATGTTGACGCCGCCCTTGGGTTTCGTGGGAACACAGTGCGTGACCGACTTGATGCGGGCATCCGGGATGGGCTCCAGCGTGTCGCGATCCAGCAGGCCCACCGACGTGCCCTCCACGCTCTTGAACCAGATCTCGGTCGGTGGGATTTCGAATATCTGGGCCTCAAGGCGCAACGGGCCATCGGATACAAATTCAAAGTTCCCCCCAGCGGCACTGATATCGACTTCGATTTCGAAGAACACGTCGAAGACAGCAAACGCAGGAGGCTCGGGCTGGGGGTTAAATCCGACGTGCCCGAAGCCGGTGATCACACCGGTGCTCTGGCGCCTTACGCCGTCCTGACCGCTGCTGCCGATGTTACTGACAAGCAGTCGGAGAAAGCCGAGCCCGGGGTCGAAGCCCCTAAGATCCATGGAGAGGATCTCGGTTTGGATGGTCCTGGTCGTATTGGCGGCGAACACCTCCCGGATCAAAGACCGGTTTACGGGGTTGACCTTTCGCGCCCGAGACCGATGTCGCCCCAAGTCGTCCAGGCTGACGTCCTGGAACGCGTCGCCGGCGACGGCGCCGAAATCAGGCTCTTCGACCCCTAGGTTCGTTCGGCTGATGACCGTCGGGCCGGTCAGCACCATGGTGCCCGAGAATCTGCCGGGAATGTTGATCTCGACTTCGACCGAAGTATCGGGGAACTCGTCCAGCCCGCCGGGAGTCGGAATCGGCGTCGGAACCGGAGTGGCCCGAAGCGGATTGACCGGCTGGCACCACTTGATCTCTTCGCGAGCGAAGCAGGTGGCGCCGGTGGTTCCATCCACCTTGCAATCGGCGTCGACCGTGCAAGGTTGCCCGGCAACCAATCCGCCGAGGCACACGCGTTGCGTGCGTATCAGATAGAAGGCCATATCGATCGACTTGGTCGGATCGTCGCAGCAATCGTGGAAAAGCGGATCGCTGCAATGAAGTGGACCCATCCAGTCGTACTTCCAGCGCATCGGGTCCTCACAGCTCATGCTCAGACGACCCATGTACGCATCGTCCTTGTGCTGGTAGCCGTGCGGCGTCGTATGCCAACCCCAGAACTCCTGATCGACGGTCCGGCCGGTGTTCATCTCGGTACACTCGCCGGTCGCGGGGTCACGCACGACGGTGTGTCCGATGGCGGCCTGGATGCTGATCCAGTAGGTGAGCTTGCGACGCGGGAAGAAGACGCCCGTCGCCGGGTCGTACTCGCCCTCGCGGAAGAAGTTGTGCTGGAGACAGCCGTCCGGTAGGTCCACCGTGTAGCTGAAGATCCGATGGCCGTCCCAACCCGCCTTGCCGGTCTGTACGCGCGTGACGACGTCATTGGGGAAGACCCACTGCGCCACCAGGCGGCTCGGCCGGCTGTGCTTCGTTTCGCACTCAGACACGGCGTCGACCACGATCAGGTCGATCGTGCCCGGGCAACTGCGCGGGGTGTTGGGCACGATGTGCCCACAGAGCCGCAGCTTGGCGTTCAGGCCGAACGGCGCAATCGAGCCGACCAGTTCGTAGAAGAATGCGCTGCCGTTGGGTTGGAAGACCTGCAGGGTCGGATCGGACGGACAGGTGGAGACCGTTCCGCACAGGTCCACCGGGACCGTACCGGTCGGCGCCGGCGGGCACGCCTTGGGCGGGATGTCCCGGTGCAGCGCGATCAGCCAGCTATCCACCACCGGCGTGCAG